>NZ_JANSJL010000073.1:0-20727 GCF_047502745.1 Synechococcus sp. F70.1 | reverse complement strand
CCTTGGCCAAAGTCCATCAGCAGGCGGTCCCCCTGCAGGAAGCCCTGATCCTCCAACAGCTCCACTTTTACCTCGCCTTCAGCCTTGAGCAAGCGCTGGGCCGGCAGCCACTCCAGCCGCTGGGCCTGCAGGCGCAGGTTATCCCGCTCGGACTCTACCTCGACTTGCCCCCTCAATTCCAGTCGCCGTTGGCTGGGGTAGGCAGATCCCTGCTTGGCCCGGACGCGAACGGCGCGGTCGTCTTCGTCAAAAAACTCTCCCTCGATGGCCTCCAAGTGGGCGGATCCCAACTGCACGGGGGTACCCTCTGACGGCGGCGGCTCGTACTTGGCTAGGCGTGCCTTCAAGCGCCAGAGCAGACCACCGTCGGGTTTGGCCTGGGTAAGAGTGATGTCTTCGTAGAGTAACTGGGGGGTGGGAAGAGAGGCTGCAGGTGTGGGATCCCTGCTTGCCGGCAGCTCCGGCCCACTACAGGCAGGGCCCAGCAGAGCGAAAGCTACGAGCCACCCCAGCATCCAAAAAGAATGAGACGGCACGGCTCTCTCTTGGGCGCCTCCTCCTACCCTAGCGCTATCCTACTGAGATCCGCCTGTGGCATCATCAGGCAAGAGATTGCGGCACAGCTGTGGAGCAACTGTTGCAACTGTTCATTTACGGCCTTGTGTTGGGCAGCATCTACGCCCTGGGGGCAATTGGCGTGTCCCTGACCTTTGGCATTTTGCGCTTTGCCAACTTCGCCCACGGGGATCTGATGACCTTAGGGGCCTATTTTGCCCTGACCTTTGTCGGCTGGGGCTGGCCCTTGGGGGTCAGTTGGATCCCGGCAGCCTTGGCAACGGCAGTGTGTGCGGTGGGGATCGACCAATGGGTCTATCGTCGCCTGCGCCGGGAGGCCCCCGTTATTTTGCTCATTTCCTCCTTTGGCACGGCCCTGATTTTGCGCAGCCTGGTGCAGATTCTCTGGGGGCCCGACAACCAGGTGTACCGCCAGGGCATCCAGATCCCCTGGGAGGTGGGTGGGCTGCGCATTAAGCCAGACTGGGTGGTGATTTTGGCGGGAACGGCGCTGCTGGTGGTGGCGCTGCACCTGTTCTTGCAGCACACGCGGGTGGGGAAAGCCATGCGGGCCATGGCCGACAACTTTGACTTGGCCAAGGTGACCGGCATCGATACGGAGCAGATCATTCTCTGGACCTGGACCCTCGGGGCGGCTTTGGCCTGTCTGGCGGGCATCTTCCTCGGCCTAGATACCCGGCTGCACCCTACGATGGGCTGGCGGCTGTTGCTGCCCGTTTTCGCTGCCGCCATCCTCGGCGGCATTGGTCGTCCTTACGGAGCCATTGCTGGGGGGTTGGTGATTGGCCTAGCGGAGGAGTTCTCAACCTTGGTGATTAGCCCAGCCTACAAGACGGGGGTGGCCTTTGCTATCCTGGTCCTCCTGCTGATCTTCCGGCCTACTGGGCTAGTGGGGGGGCGAGCCTGATGCTGAGCTATGCCATTTTCTTCTTGATTTTGGTCGGGATCTACAGCGTACTGGCGCTGGGCCTCAACATCCAGTGGGGCTACGCCGGTATGTTCAACATTGGCGTGGGGGCCTTTTTTGCCCTGGGGGCCTACGCCAGCGCTATTGTTACGACGCCGCCAAGCCCTGAACATCTGGGGGGCTTTGCGCTGCCCTTTTGGGTGGGCTTTGCGGTGGCAGCGGTAGTGGCGGGAGCCATTGCTTTTTTGATTGGCTTGATTACCCTAAACCTGCGCTCTGACTACCTGGCCATCGCCACCATTGGCATTGCCGAGATCATCAGCCAAATCCTGAAAAACGAGGGCTGGCTAACCAACGGCGTACGCGGTATCACTCGCATCCCGCGGCCCTTTCGCGGTTGGATCCCAGGGCAGGATACGCTGCTGTACCTGGGCTTGGTGCTCTTGGTTTTGGCAGGCGTTTACTGGCTAAGCGAGCGGGCCTATCGCTCCCCTTGGGGACGGGTGCTGCGGGCCATTCGGGAGGACGAGCCGGCAGCCCTAGCTGCGGGCAAAGATGTCCTCCAGTTTCGTCTCCAGGCATTTGTCCTGGGATCCATGCTCATGGGGTTGGCAGGGGCCCTCTATGCCCATTTTGTCAACTTCATCAGCCCGGAAGCCTTTCAGCCCGAGTTTGCCACCTTCATTGTCTGGGTGATGTTGATTGCCGGGGGCAGTGGCAACAACCGTGGCGCTTTGCTGGGGGCGCTGGCCATTTGGGGGGTGTGGTCGGCCAGTGAACTGTTCACCAATCGTCTGCCGCCCCAGTGGGCTACGCGGGCTGGTCCTTTGCGCATTCTGCTCATCGGGCTCCTCCTGCAGGTTATTCTCCTCACCCGCCCGCAGGGTCTGCTGCCGGAACGTCCGCCCCAGCCGGTTGGGGATGCCTCTTCTTTGTCCAGGGCGAGCAGAACCCCTGAGGGAGAGTCAGCAGGATAGGATGGGGTCGGCTGCCCCCTCTCCAATCCCGCCTTATGACGATGTTGCCTCCAGGAAACCCTCCTTCCTCTGAGCTTGGCCCAGGCAGTTGCCCTGCAGAAGTTGGGGTTGACCCGGGTGGGATCCCGACTGCCCCCACCAAAGAGGGCTACGCCCTGCCCGAGCATTACTTTAACCGCGAGCTGAGCTGGATTGAGTTCAACGCCCGGGTGTTGCACGAGGCCCTGGACGAGCGCACTCCCTTGCTGGAGCGGCTGAAGTTTCTGGCTATTTTCGAGAGCAACCTGGACGAATTCTTTATGGTGCGGGTAGCAGTGATCCGCCGCCAGTTGGAAACAGGCGTGCTGCTGCCAACCCCCGATGGCCTCACCCCCCAGCAGCAATTGCGCCAGATTTCCCAGCACCTACGGCCCCTGATTCAAAAGTTGCACGAGTGCTTTCGGCAAGAGCTGGTGCCTAAGCTGGCAGAGCAAGGCATTCACATCCGCAACTTTAGCGACCTGACGGAGGCAGAGCGGCAGGAACTGCGGGAGTATTTCGATCGCCGCCTGTTTCCCCTGCTCACCCCCCTGGCGGTGGATCCGGGCCATCCTTTCCCCTATATTTCCAACCTCAGCCTTAACCTGGCGGTGGTGGTGCGGGATCCAGAAACGGGCAAGGAGCATTTTGCCCGCGTCAAAGTGCCCAACACCCTGCCCCGCTTTGTGCCCCTACGGGATGGGGTGAGCTTTGTGCCGCTGGAGCAGGTGATTGCCCACCACCTGGAGGCGCTGTTTGTGGGCATGGAGGTGCTGGAGTACCATCCCTTCCGCATCACCCGCGACGCTGATCTGGCCATCCAGGAGGACGAAGCCGACGATCTGCTTGCCGCCATTCAGGAAGAGCTGCGCAAGCGCCGCTTCGGCTCGGTGGTGCGCATGGAGGTTGCCAAGTCGATGCCCCCTGCCATCCGCCAGCGGCTGTGTGAGGAACTCCACCTGGATGCCGACTTGGTGTACGAAGTGGATGGCCTTCTGAACCTGGGCGGGCTCATGGCGTTCCTCAACCTAGACCGGCCCGACTTGAAGGATCCGCCTTGGGGGCCCGTCACACCGCCCCGCCTGCGCACTGCTTCGGTGAGCGAGGAGCCGGTGGATATTTTTGCCGTCATTCGGGAAGGGGATCTGCTGGTGCACCACCCCTACGAGTCTTTTGCCGCCAGCGTAGAGCGATTTTTGGAGGAAGCGGCCAACGATCCCCAGGTGCTCACCATTAAGCAAACCCTCTACCGCACCTCCGGGGACTCCTCAGTGGTGGGATCCCTCATCCAAGCTGCCGAAAATGGCAAGCAGGTGGCCGCTTTGGTGGAGCTGAAGGCTCGATTTGACGAAGAAAACAACATCCTCTGGGCCAAGAAGCTGGAAAAAGCCGGGGTTCACGTGGCCTATGGCCTGCCGGGGCTGAAGATCCACTGCAAACTGGCTTTGGTGGTGCGAGAAGAGGAGGGATCCCTGCGCCGCTACGTCCACATCGGCACCGGCAACTACAACCCCAAAACTGCCCGTATCTACACCGACCTAGGCCTGTTTACCTGCAACGAGACGCTCTGCCACGATGTTACCGAGTTGTTTAACGTGCTCACTGGCTACTCGCGGCAGCGGCACTTCCGCAAGCTCCTGGTAGCTCCCCGCACGCTGCGCCAGGGGATGGAAGCTCTCATTCGCCGCGAGATGCGCCACGCTCAGGCAGGGGGTCAGGGGCGGATCATCGTCAAGATCAACTCCCTCACTGACCCGGAAATGATCCGGCTGCTCTACGAGGCTAGCCAGGCAGGGGTGGAGATTGACCTCATTGTGCGCGGCATGTGCTGCCTAAGGCCAGGGATCCCAGGCTTGAGCGAGCGCATCCGCGTCATCAGCATCATTGGGCGCTTTTTGGAGCACTCCCGCATTTTTTACTTCTACAACAACGGCCAGGAGGAGTACTTCATTGGCAGCGCCGACTACATGACCCGCAACCTGGATCGCCGCGTCGAGGTGGTTGCCCCCGTGGAGGATCCGGTGTTGAAGCAGGAGCTGAAGGTTATTCTGGACATCTGCCTGACAGACAACCGGCAGGCTTGGGAGCTGCGTCCTGACGGCACCTACGTGCAGCGACGGCCTAAGCCGGGAGAGCCTGTGCGCTCCACCCATCAACGCCTGATGGAGCGGGCTGCCGGTCGCGCTTAGCCCTCACCCGCAGACCTGAGGGAAGGGACCAGCTCAGGAGGGAGGCGGCGGAGGGGCTTCGGCCGCTTCTTTCTCCGCTGCCCTAACCTGCTCTGTAGCCGCTTGCAAAGAAGACTGCAAGCTCTCCAGCTTTTCTCGGCTAGCGCGGTTTAGCCACGATTCGATGGCGTTCACCAAAAGCTGATCCCCCGAAAACCAGCCGCCACCATTCACAGCAAAGGCCAAGAAGATGGCCGCGTAGATAGCTGATAGCTCCAGGTAGGAAACGCTGAAACCAGCCACCTTGATGTGGTGAAACATGGCCACCGCCATTGTTGCTACCAAGCTCAACGCGGCAGGCCGGGTGAACAGGCCGAGGGCTACCAGGGGGGCCGCGATCAGTTCAGTGTAGGCAGCTACATAGGAGAAAAAGATTGGGAAGGGCAAGCCGATGACTTCTACGTAAGCCGCTGCAAATCCTTCGATATCTGCCAGTTTGTCAAGGCCGTTGTGGATCATGAAGAGCCCTGCCACCCCCCGCAGGATTGTCCAGCCCACCTGAGACCACCGCGGGCCAACGCTGTCGTGACGCAGGACAGAAGTCAGCAGCCCGAGAAACCGCTGAAGGAGGGCCATAGGGGAAACCTGCTCTGCTAAGGAACGTAAACTACTGTAACGATTCTGAATGGTCTGCAGCAAGACGAAGCCGGAGCGTCGCCACTCCCGCTAGGAGAGGAGATCCCCTAAGGTTTGCCGGAGCAGTTCCCAAGGGGTACTGGCGCGGCTTTCCTGGCCAGCGATCCCTGTCTTCGTTCGCTTCTTGCGACTGCAGTCCGAAGTCCCCGTTCTGGCACAGCACCTGCTGCCGCAAGGAGCTCTTCTAGAGCTTCCGGCGTCGAGAGCAGATCCTGCGCCGTCTTTGGGCTAGGGCCCTCGACCCTCCACTGCCCTACCGTCCTAGACCGGGGTGGAGCTGCGGTTCAAACTTTCCGGTAAGAGAGCAGGAGGGCTCCATCTGCAAACTGAGATCCGACTCTTCCACCAGCAGGGGCACCCGCTCGGCTACTTCCAGGCCAAATCCCCTCAAGCCGCTGATGTGGCGGGAGGTGTTGCTGATAAGACGCATCTTTCGCACCCCCACATCCCGCAAAATCTGGGCGCCAATGCCGTAATCGCGCAGGTCCATTGCCCCTGCTGGCACCGTCTCGGCAAGACCTAGATCCTGCCGGGCATAGGACTGAATTTGCTCGATGAGGCTAAGCTCTGGGCGCCGCAGGTACACCAGCACCCCCTTGCCCTGGTGGTCGATCATCTTCAGGGCAGCAGTCAGTTGGCGACGACAGTCGCAGCGCAGGGATCCCAATGCATCCCCCAGGGGGCACTCCGCTTGCACGCGCACCAGGACAGGCTCGGCGGCAAATTGGGTCGGATCCCCCTTCACAAGCGCTAGGTGTTCTACCTGGTTGAGGGTGTCGCGGTAGCCGTAGACCTGAAACTGGCCAAACTCCGTCGGCAGGGTGGCGGTAGCCCCACGATGGACCAACCGCTCCGTGCGCAGCCGGTACTCGATGAGATGGGCAATGGTGATGATCTTAAGATTGTGCTTGCGAGCAAACTCAACCAACTGGGGCAAGCGAGCCATGGAGCCATCCGGGTTTTGGATCTCGCAGAGCACGCCTGCCGGGTAAAGCCCTGCCAATAAGGCCAAATCCACCGCTGCTTCGGTGTGCCCGGCCCGCTTGAGCACCCCACCTTCTCTTGCCCGCAAGGGAAAGACATGCCCTGGTCGGCGCAGGTCTTCCGGCCGCGTATGGGGATGGATGGCCGCCTGGATGGTACGAGCGCGATCGGCAGCGGAAATGCCCGTGGAAACCCCTAACTCTGGCCCGGCATCGATGCTGACCGTAAAGGCAGTCTGGTTGCTGTCAGTGTTCTGCCCCACCATCAGCGGGATCTTCAGCTCGTCGAGGCGGGATCCCTGCATGGCTAGACAGATAAGACCCCGCCCATGGGTGGCCATGAAGTTGATCACCTCTGGCGTGGCAAACTGGGCAGCACAGATGAGATCCCCTTCGTTTTCCCGATTCTCGTCATCGACCACGATGACCATGCGGCCACCCCTAAGGTCTTCCAGGGCTTCGGGGATGGAGTGGAAGAGGGTTTCCGTCTCCGCTGGCAAAATGGCGCTCATGGGGGTAAAAAGAGCCCTCCAGTTTATCCTAAGCAACCACCAGGGAGGGCCAGAGCTATGGACTACTAGTATTTGGGAATGGAGGGATCGTAGGCTTCAGCCCAGGCGAGGATACCACCGCGCAGGTTTTTCCCCTCGATCCCGGCTGCCTTCAGGATCTTCAAGGCTTTGGCCGAGCGCACCCCACTTTTGCAGTGGACGACTAGCTCTGAGCCGTTGAGAAGCCGCCGCACCTGCTCCACTCCATCTCCATTTTCAATCTGGGGCAACGGGATCAAGTGGGCACCCGGAATCCGGCCCAGCTCCCACTCGTTGGGATTGCGCACATCGACAAGCACAAACTCCTTGCCGGCATCCATCCATGCTTTCAGCTCGTCCACCGTGATCTCGGGGATTTCTGCCTGTTCTCCAGCCCGCGCTTGCGGGATGCCGCAGAACTGCTCGTAGTCGATGAGCCGAGTAATGGGCGGGGTGTCAGGATTCTTGCGCAGCTTTAGCTCGCGGAAGCTCATCTTCAGGGCATCGTAAAGGAGCAGCCGCCCACTTAGCGTCGTGCCGATGCCCAGCAGGATTTTCACGGTCTCAGTTGCCTGGATGAGGCCGATGATGCCCGGGAGGATCCCTAACACCCCCCCCTCGGCACAGGAGGGCACCAAGCCTGGCGGGGGTGGCTCGGGGTAGAGGTCGCGGTAGTTGGGACCGCCCTCGTAGTTGAAAACCGTTGCCTGCCCCTCGAAACGGAAGATGGAGCCGTAGACGTTGGGCTTGCCCGTTAAAACACAGGCATCGTTGACCAGGTAGCGGGTGGGGAAATTGTCAGTGCCATCGACAATCACGTCGTAGTTGGCAAACAGCTCTAGGGCATTGTCAGCCTTCAGGGCGGTGTTGTAGACATCCACCTGGCAGTAGGGGTTGATCTCCAGGATGCGGTTTTTGGCCGATTCCACCTTGGGCTTGCCCACCCAGGAGGTGCCGTGGATGACCTGCCGCTGCAGGTTGGACACGTCAACCACATCAAAGTCAACAATGCCAATCCGCCCCACGCCGGCTGCGGCCAAGTAAAGCAGCAGGGGCGAGCCAAGGCCGCCTGTGCCAATGCACAACACCTTGCCCGCCTTTAGCCGCTTCTGCCCTTCCAGGCCCACCTCCGGCAGGATCAAATGGCGGGAAAATCGCTCCATCTCCTCGCGGGAGAGCGTGACTTGGCTGGTGTCTAGGTTCAACATGGTCACCACCCTCCGGCAATGGCAGGGACGATGCTAATGACAGCCTCTTCGCCTACAGGGGTGTCATCGCCCTGGGCCAAGTTGCGCACGTCCTCGTCATTGAGGTAGACGTTGACGAAGTTGCGCAGCTTGCCATCCTCCGTGTAGAGGTGCCGCTTGAGCTCACTGTAGCGGGTAACTAGGTTGCGCATCACCTCGCCAACGCTGCTACCTTCGATTTCGACCGCTTCCAGATTGTCGGTGTAAGGCCGCAAGGGGGCAGGGATCAAGATCTTGGTTGCCATAGGAGTTCGGGAAAAGAGTCTAGCGATCTTGAGGGAACACTTGAGGCTCTGGGATCCTCTGGCCAACTCTCCAGTCCAGACTACCGCTTTGCTCCCCAGCCAAAGAGAGGCTTAGAGCAAGGCAGGGGATGCCTCCGCCCAAACCTGGATGGGCTCCCGCTGCAGTTGTTCCTGCTCGTCCAAAACCCAGCTGGCCACCTCCTCTGCTTTGCCCTCGCGCACGCTGACGATCACGCAGGAAAAGCCCCAGGGGAAGGCATGCTGCCGGTCGAACTCGGAGGGGAGGGCAGGGTAGTTGGGATGGGAATGGTAGGTGCCTAGGATCCCTAGGCCCTTGCCACGAGCATAGTCGCTGGCTCGCTTGAAGTCAGCTGGCTCGATCAAGAAACGACGGCGGCTGGACTCCCCATCCGCCAAGGGGTTTTCAGCCTGATCCCAGCTGTTGGCCACCGGCCAAAGCTCGTGGACGAGCTTGTCAGATCCGTTGAGCTCGCCAATTAGAATGCCGCAGCCCTCGTAGGGGAAGGCCTGTTCGCCGTGTTGGCGGATGGCGTGGAGGTGCTCTGCCGAAAGGTAGAGGGCCATGAATCCCGCCTTTGCCGATGGAATTATCGTCCTTTATTCTGGCACAAATGGGCCCGGGCGTATCTTCCCCCCTCTGCTTGCGCCAGCGGTGTAGAGCACGGAAAACGCCGCTTGTCGCGCCCTGGGGTTATCCTGCAGCTACTCCGAGCCGCTGTGGCGGGAGGCCGGCGCTGGAGGGATAAGAGGCAGGTAGTGGGGGCAGCCCTGACAGGGCCCCTGGGGATTGACCGCGCAGCGCAACCATGCCGAGCGAGCGCTAAAGGCACAGGAGGGATCCCCTAGCGGTTGGCCAAACTCTCCAGCACGCTGGCGGCGCAGCAATACCACTTGTCGGCGCCAGTCCCGCAAAAATCGGCTATAGGCGTGTTCTTGCCAGCGGCGCTTGGCTGCATGTTGTAAGAGTTGGGCGGTGAGGTGATCCACCATAAAAGGCCAAAAGGCGAGGAGTTGTGTTGGATTGGCCTGGATCCTCAGGATGGCACACCTTAGTAAGGGGAGGGAAAAATTGCAAACTCTCTTTGCCCTGGGGATAAGCTGCCTATGATGGTATGGGGCAAGCTAGCTTTGATTTTAGGAAGTTGCAGCAAGCCCAAGCCGCTAGGAGATCCCGGCAAGCTGGCTTCTGAGAGGAGTATCGAGGTTGTGATGAAAGGCGCCTGCGGCTCAGAGCAATGGCAAAACCCAAAAGCCATCTCTGAAAGTCTTCCCCCCTCTCCTCCGGATTACCTAATCCGAGGTACGGCGGCAGAAGACAACATTCGCGTGGTGAGCGTTGTTTCCACTCAGGCAGTCCAGGAAGCGCGGGAGCGGCACCAGCTCTCCTATGTAGCAACAGTGGCGCTGGGGCGAGCCATGAGTGCAGCTCTACTGCTGGCGGCTGACCTGAAGGAACCCCAAGCCCGGATTGGCCTGCAAATTAGGGGCAATGGCCCCCTTGGTGGCATTCACGTCGATGCCGGCGTGGATGGTACAGTGCGCGGCTACGTGAGCAACCCGGCTATTGAACTTCCCCTCACCCCTGAGGGCAAGTTGGATGTGGGCCAGGCGGTTGGGCGCTACGGCTATTTGCACGTCGTGCGGGACTTAGGCTACGGCCAGCCCTACACCAGCACTGTAGAGCTGGTTTCAGGAGAAGTGGGAGATGACGTTAGCTACTACCTCACTTCCTCTGAGCAGATCCCCTCGGCGGTTCTGCTGGGGGTGAGCCTCGATTCCCAGCGAGTCCGTGCTGCCGGTGGAGTGCTGGTGCAGCTCCTGCCAGGCGCGCCGGCCAACTTGATCTCGGAGATAGAGTCTCGGCTAAGCCAGGTGGAGGAATTCACCCCCCAACTGGCCCGCGGTAAAGCTTTGCAGGAGCTGCTAGAAATTTGGCTAGGTGACTTGGATCTCAAGCTAGCGCCAGAGGTGCTCCCTGTCCGCTTCCATTGCCCCTGCAATTCCGAGCGGGTGAAGGGGGCGCTGCGCATGCTAGAGCGGGATGAGCTCCTGGAGATGATCCAAACCGATGGGGGGGCGGAGGTGGTTTGCCAATTCTGCAACAAGGTCTACCGCCTTTCCGAAGACGAGCTGCGCTCGATTGTGGCTGAGATGTCGGCCAGCCAGTAAGGATTGAGTTTGTCGACAAATCTTGGTGGACAAGCTTTCATCCTTGTCCTAGATTACTTACCAGGCCGATGGCAAGAGCCAATCTCGTGGGCGGGTCAAAGGCTCAATTAGGTGGGAGGCCAAAAGCGGCAACAGTGACTCAAAGTCTCCCCTGGCCCAGCGCTCAACACAAGAGTTGCTAGAGAAAGAATCCCTACTTTTTTTCCGATGTCTCCCCTTACTCCTGAGCTCTCGGTTGTCATCCCCTGCAAAAATGAGGCAGACAACCTAGAGTCCCTGTTTGAGCGCTTGCAGCTCACCTTGGATCCCCTGGGGATCCCCTACGAGGTTATCTGTGTCAACGACGGCAGCCAGGACGACACCCTAGAGAAACTCATTGCTTTCCATCGCCGCGATCCTCGCATCAAGGTGGTCAACCTTTCCCGCTGTTTTGGCAAGGAGATTGCCCTCACGGCGGGTCTGGATTATGCCTCCGGCAGGGCTGTTGTTCCCATCGACGCTGACCTGCAAGACCCACCCGAGCTGATCCCCCAGATGCTGCAGCTATGGCGGCAAGGGTACCAGGTGGTCTACGCTGTGCGCCGCAGTCGCCAAGGGGAAAGCTGGCTAAAACGCCTAACGGCCAACGGGTTTTACTGGGTGATCGAGCAGCTGAGCCAGGTGCCGATCCCGCGCAATACGGGGGATTTTCGTCTCTTGGATCGGCAGGTGGTGGATGCTATCAAGCAACTGCGGGAGCGCACCCGCTTCATGAAGGGGATTTTCGCCTGGGTGGGCTACCGCCAGGTGGCCATTTTTTACGACCGCGCCCCCCGTTTTCGCGGCAAAAGCCAGTGGAATTACTGGCGGCTGTGGAACCTAGCCATAGAAGGCATCACTTCTTTTAGCTCCTGGCCGCTGCGGGTGTGGAGCTATCTGGGCCTGGGGATCTCGCTAGCCGCTCTGCTGTATGGCCTTTTCCTCGTCGTCCGTACCTTGCTGTTTGGATCCGACGTGCCTGGCTACGCCTCTTTGGCCGTGATGATCTTGTTTTTGGGCGGGATCCAGTTGATTAGCCTAGGCGTGATTGGAGAGTACTTGGGCCGCGTTTTTGAAGAGGTCAAGGGCCGCCCTTTGTACCTAGTCAATGGCACCTTTGGGCTGGAGAGCTCCCCCCCTTTGCCTGCAGCAGAGTCCCAATCCATCTACAGCTCCAGTTCGCTGCCTAGCCAATAGGAGCGGCCCTCACTCTTTTAGAGCAGTGCGCCTAGAGGCCGCATATTGTCGGTACTCGCGCACAAAGATCTCCTGCACTTCCTTTTGGGAGAGCTGGATCCCTCGAATTTCAGCGCGAGCAATGGCTTTCATCAGCTCAATGTAAGCCAAGCCCAGGGAAAGGGTGAGGGTGGCTGCTGTGGTGGATTGGATAATGCCGCCTGCAAGGGATCCCGCGCCAGGAATCATCTTTAGCAAGTTGGAGACAATCGCCCGCCCAGTGACCACTGCGCCCCCAATGCCCGCCAGACTCGCTATCAGAGAGTAGTAAAAAGAAGGAGAAGCTTTGTAGCCAAAGATAAAGCTAATATTGGCAATCATGCCCACTTGTGACGCTACCAGTAGAGGGGCATCCGCAAAAGGAAGGGGTGCGGCCCCGATGAACGCTGCGCTAGCCACATAGGCCGACACATACTTAAAAGCAGCATCAGCTTTGAGATCTACCCGCAACAACTGCTGCCGGATGAAAGCAAGGCGAGCGGCTTCCGGCAGTAGCTCCGACGTACAGCCAATCAGGTGCTCCAGCCCATGGGCGGGTATGGTGAGGTGTCGGTTAATGACCTTGTCCCGGGCCAAAACAGGAACGATGTAGCGAACGGGCAGATTTTGGCGCTGCAAGTACTGGAAAAACTCGCTCTCTTCGGGATTTGGGTATTCCAGACATTGGGTCAAGACCAGGATGACTGGCACATCTTTGAGTTCTAACTCTCTTAGCCACTCGCGCTCGGTTTCCTCCAGCCGCTTTAGCTCGTGGTGGATGCAATACCAAACAATGTGAATGTGATGTTTGGGATCCTTAAAGCGCAGCTCGTCGATGAGTTGGGCCACCTCGAGACGGATTTGGGTATTTTGTTCTCCCGCCAATTCCATGCCAGGTGTATCGTAGATGGTAATTGGGCAACCCTGCTTCGAGTACTTGCGAATGTGGCGGGTAACAGGGCTGCCAACTCCAGTGCGGGCCAGCTCGTCTTTAAACACCGCGTTAACTAAAGTGCTTTTGCCCACCCCGCTTTTGCCAATCACCAGGACGTTGCAATGGCCCATTTCGGCCTCCGCCTCTAGCAGGCTCTCTTGGAGCAGGTAGCCGGCCCAACCTTCTGGGTTCCCCTCTTGCCCCCGAGCACGCGCAACAGCCCGCTGGGTCACGTGAATAAGTCTTTCAATCCAGGAGGGCATTCTCGCCTCCGTCCGCGACATGATCTTTCCCCAGTGAGGGTCGGTACGGGATCCCTAATCCAGTGTGCCATCCTCTCCCCCACAGTTTCCGCCCCTGGCGCTTGTTCAAGAAGCTTTATTGAGAGCTATTCACAAGAGCTACTAGTTTGCCCTATGCTGGGGAAAAGTCAACACCAAAAACCCCTGCGTCGACTCAATCAACTCCGTTGGGTAGTCTGGATAGATAGCTGTATCCTCACTTTGGAGAACCCTGCCCTATGTCTGAAACCTCAACCTTGCGTCAGGCCTTCAACACCGTCCGCAACAACGCTGTCCTGCTCGGCCCGGAGGTCACCCAGCCAATCTGCGAGGGGATGAACGCCCTTCTGGCCAGCTTCCAAGGGCTGTACTTGCAATACCAAAAGCACCACTTTGTGGTGGAGGGCACTGAGTTCTACCCCCTACACCAACTGTTCAAGGATCACTGCAAGCAGGTGAGGGGACACGTCCACGACCTGGGAGAGCGCCTTGCTGGTTTGGGGGGTGTGCCAGTGGCTACCTTTAGCAGCTTGGCCAAGCTCTGCTGCTTTACCCCCGAGCCCGATGGCGCTTTCGAGGCCCGGCAAATGTTGAAGAACGATCTGGCTGCGGAGCAGGCCATCATCGATCTGCTGCGGCGCCAGGCTGCTCAGGCGGAGAGCTTAGGGGATCGCGCCACCCGCTACCTCTACGAGCAGATCTTGCTGAAGACGGAGGATCGGGCCTTTCACCTCAATCACTTCCTGGCCAATGACAGCCTAGTGTTTGGCTTGATGGACGCCAGAGCCTAGCCCAGATCCAGAGCAGGCTTGCCGGTCAAGGGGGCCTGCTGCTTGCAGGCAGAGCTCGTTTTTGCAACGTCTTGTTGAAAACTCATATCACTATTGCCTAGCTGCGTTTAGACTTATTTGCCGAGGCTTTGCTTCTGGCCATGAACCCCCTGTCCTATGAAAGTGGCTATTGCTTGCAGATCCCGCTAGGGGAGCGCTGGCGCATTCGGCGGCGGCTGGTGGAGTTGGGGATCCCAGCAACCTGTACGGGAGAGGGCTATTTGCAGGTGCAGGTGGACTCGCCTTTGGCTGTGGTGCAGGTGCGAAGTGTGATCCGCCAATACACGGCGCGGCGGCAGGAGTTGTTGGACAGCCTAGAGGCTTGTTGGCGGCTCAACGCAGAGGCTGGCGGACAAGATGAGCAAGTTTGCTAAGCAAAGGATCCCGTTTGAGGTAGAGGGCCAGTTCCTGGGATTTCTTCCCGACAAGGATGGCAAGCTCAAGTACTTGCGCTGGCAGGCCGAAGCAGAAGTGTTTGTCGGCAAGATCCCCCAGCCGCTGCGTTCTGCCCTCTGCCGTACCCTCAAGCCAGGGGATAGGGTGCAGATTGCGGGGGAGCGGGAAGTCGATCTGCTCAAGGAGCGGGAGAAATGGGTGCTCTACCGCGTGGTTCCGCTCGGAGAGAGGGCAGGGTGTATAGCTTCCGGGGCCGAGGCAGATCCTGAGCCAGGTGCTCCAAAGGCTAAAGGTAAGGTGCTGGTCTGCCAAAAATCCAACTGTTATCGGCTTGGAGCTGGAGCGGTTATGCAGGCCCTGAACTTCCACTTGGCTGCCTACTCTGGCTCAATTTGCGTGCAGGGGGTGGGCTGTCTGAAAGATTGCCAGCGGGGCCCAAACGTGGTGTTCCTGCCCGACAAAGTTTGCTACAGCGGTGTTTCTCCGCAAGCTGTCCCTGCCTTGCTAGAGCGGCACTTTCCGCTAGTTCAGCAGGCTGACCAAAGCCAGGCTGCTGCAAGCCAAGGCGCACAGCCCGAAGAGGGCAAGCGGGCCTTGGCGCTGTACTGGTAGTCCCCGTTCGCAACAGCGGCAAGTTCATTTGCCTAGGAGTACGTTGAGCGAGGAGGTCATGCTCCCGCTACCCGAATCCGGCAGCCCTAAAAGCCCATCAAGCGGGCCACAGCAGCCAAGTCGGGAAGAACCCCCGCGTGGATGGGAGCAGATCCCTGTTGGGCGGCCGTGTCGGGATCCTTAAGGCCGTTGCCGGTGAGCACGCACACCACCTGGGCGCCGGCAGGCACCTGATCCCGCCATTTCAGCAATCCCGCCACTGCAGCGGCACTGGCCGGCTCGCAGAAGATCCCTTCCTCTCTTGCCAGCAGATGATAGGCGGCCAAGATCTCCTCGTCAGTTACACTGTCCACCCGGCCACCGCTGACCTGGACGGCCGCCCTGGCCTTCGCCCAACTGGCAGGGTTGCCAATGCGGATGGCCGTGGCCACCGTTTCTGGGTGCTCCACGACACGGTTGAGGACGATGGGGGCGGCGCCAGCAGCCTCAAAGCCGTAGAGCCGTGGGCGACGGCTGGCCTTGCCTCGCTGGTAGTAGTGGCAAAAGCCCATCCAATAGGCGGTGATATTGCCGGCGTTGCCCACCGGAATACAGAGCCAATCGGGAGCATCTCCCAAGGCATCCACCACCTCAAAGGCGGCAGTTTTCTGCCCCTCCAGCCGAAAGCGGTTGACAGAATTGACCAGTGCCACCGGGTAGGCTTCCGCCAGTTGCCGCACCATGGCCAGTGCCTGGTCAAAGTTGCCCCGAATGGCAATGATCTCCGCCCCATACATCAGGGTTTGGGCCAGCTTGCCCTTGGCCACATAGCCATCAGGGATCAGCACGTAGGCCCGCAAGCCCCCTTTGGCTGCATAGGCAGCAGCTGCTGCCGAGGTATTGCCGGTGCTGGCACAGATGATGGCCTCTGCCCCCGCCTCTTTGGCTTTGGACACCGCCAGGGTCATGCCCCGATCCTTGAAGCTGCCCGTGGGATTGAGGCCTTCCAGCTTCAAGTAAACCTGGCAGTCTCGCCCCAGCCGTCGGCTCAGCGCGGGAGCGGGGATCAAAGGGGTATTGCCCTCATGCAGCGTCACTACGGGGGTGTTGGGACTGACGGGGAGCCACTCCCGGTAATGCTCGATAACGCCGGGCCAGAGACCCACTTGGGCGCGGGATCCGGCCCTGGGCAGGGAATAGGTGGGATTGAGGGTAACCATGCTGCCGACAAGTCGAGGCCGTTGGAGGGCCAGCTCTCTAATTTAACTGTTCGAAGACCGTTGTAGCGGCTTGGCCAGCTCTCGGCTAAGGACCCAGGGGATCTGGCGGCCGGAGGGCCAGGGCCTGGACCAGCGCGTGCAGCTTGAGGCGGATCTCAGCCACCTCCTGCTCGGGCTTGGAGTCGGCTACGATGCCAGCGCCAGCATACAGGCGGGCCCGCTTCCCCTCAATCAGGGCTGAGCGGATCCCGACCACCAACTCGCCATTGCCCTGTAAGTCCACCCAGCCCAAGGGGGCGGCATAGCTTGCCCGATCAAAGGGCTCTAGCTGCGCCAGCCACTGCAGTGCTGCCTGCTGGGGGTAGCCTCCCACAGCGGCAGTGGGGTGGAGTTGGGCCAACAGGTCAAACAGGTGGACGTGGTCGGGAAGTTCCGCTTCGATAACAGTTTGCAGGTGCTGGATGTGGGCCAAACGGCGCAGCCGTGGCTGAGGGGAGATCCAGGGATCCATCCCCAGCCAGCCCAGAGCCTCCTGAATTGAGCGCACCACCCACTGGTGTTCGCGGCGGTTTTTGGGGCTGCGGAGCAGCTCCTCGGCCAAGCGGCAATCCTGGGGCCCGGTAGAGCCGCGGGCAGCCGAGCCCGCCAAGGCATCGATCTGCACCCGGCCTTGCCACACCGAAAGCAGCCGCTCCGGGCTAGCTCCCAAAAAGACTTGGGGAGGCAAATCCCCCTTGCTTTCTGAGGCAAAGGCAAAGACGCTGCAGTCGGGATGATAGGCCTCCAGGTAGGCCAGCAGCGAAGGGATGGCGGGGGGAGAAGGCAACGCCAGGTCTACCGCTTCCGCCAGCACCACTTTCTCAAGGGATCCCGCCCGAATGACTTGCAGGGCCTTTTCAATTCGCGCCAAGAGGGCCTCTTCTGCCAGTGCCACCTCCAGAGGGGGCTGGGGCCTCCAGGCGGGCAAGGGGGCCTGGGCAAGGCGCTGCATGTGGGCAAAAAAGGCGGCGATCTGGCCAGCTAAGGCTGCCAAGTCGCTGTCGGGGCCAATTTCTAGGTTGAGCCGCGCCACCGTCACCTCCCCCTGCACCTGCAGTAGCTGCCAGCGCGGCAGAACCAGCGCTGCTCCGCCGCCACTGTGGGGGGCAAAGCCAAAACGGCAGAAGCACAATAGGCGCTCCTGGGGGCTACTTAGAGCCGGAGCGGTGTGAACATGAGGCTGCAGGGCTTGCACAAAGTCTCGCGCCACCTGGAATCGCTTCTCTCCGGCAAGATCAGCCCGCCGCAGGGATCCCCACCCCAGCACTTGCACCCGTTCCCCCTGCACCGTGTGGGCAAAGTAGCAATAGCTAGGAAGGTGCTGGAGAGGAAGCAAGCTCAACTCTTGGGCCAGGGCCGCCAGGGGATTGAGCCCGGGGAAGGGCCAGGCCAAGCTGAGAATCTGAGGAACCCCCTTTGCCCGCGCTAGCTGTTGGCAGGCTTCTAGGAGGGGCTTTTCCTTCTCTGGCCAATCAGCAGGGCTTAGCGGCGGCCGCCCGGCTCTTGCCGCGCCGTGGACATTCCAGGGGAAAAGAGAGGAAGTCATGCGCAAAAAAGAGGGAGATAATCTCACCTTGGCCGAAAACAAGACAAGCGTCGATAGAGACTTGGCAGGGCGCTTGAACCTACGGTTCGCTTCCGCGAACAAGACAAGGAGAGGAGCCAGGGGCGAAACTTGAGGAGCTTCTTCACAGATTGCAAAGTTCCTTAGATCTTTGGAGATGGGAACAGGAGCCCCCTAACCTAACAAGTACGGGACCAAGCCAATACCACCATGCCTGCCCAGCCGCAGCCGCCTAAGACAAATCCAAAGGCTAGCCAAGGCCAGCTTGGGGAAGAGAGCAGCCGCGATGCTTCCTTGCGGCGACAGCTGTGGATGGCTGCCCTCAAGCCCCCCATCTACAGCGTGGCCATCATGCCCATTTGGGTGGGATCCGCCATTGCCTACGCCCAGGTGGGTGCAATGGACGTGGAGATTTTGCTGGTGTTTTTGGGGGCGGCCGTTTGCCTCCTGGCTTGGGTCAACCTCAGCAATGACGTGTTCGATGCCCAGACAGGAGTGGACAAAAACAAGCTCCACTCGCTAGTCAACCTGACGGGCAAGCCGGCGCAGGTGTTCTGGGTTGGCAACGCCTTTCTGGCCCTGGGGCTAGCCGGGATCCTCTGGCTGAGCTGGCGGCAGGGGGATCCCACGGTGTTGCTGTTGGTGCTGCTGGCCTGCGGGCTAGGCTACGCCTACCAGGGGCCGCCGCTGCGCCTGGGCTACCAAGGTCTTGGGGAGATCCTCTGCTTTTTGAGCTTTGGTCCACTGGCGGTTTTGGCTGCCCACTACAGCCAAAGTCGGACTTGGTCGCTGCCGGCCTTGGCAGCCTCGCTGGTGGTGGGAATGGCAACCAGCTTGATCTTGTTTTGCTCCCATTTCCATCAAGTGGAAGATGATCGCGCTGCCGGCAAGCGCTCGCCAGTGGTTCGCCTGGGCACCCGCCGCTCCGCCCGCCTCGTCCCCTGGATCTGCGGCAGTGTTTTTGGCCTGCTGCTGCTGTTTGTGGGGCTGGGGATTTTCCCAGCTTGGACGCTTCTGGGTTGTGCCGGGATCCCGTCTGCCGTGCGGCTTTCCCGGCTGCTGGGCACCTATCACAATCAGCCGCAGCGGATTAGTCATTCCAAGTTCATTGCTGTTGGCCTCCACTTTTGGCTGGGGCTGTTTCTGGGGCTGGGCTTTATCCTCAGCCGCTTGGGTTAGTTAAGGGGAAGACGGGGGTTGTGATCTAGATCCTCCTGCTGCTGGCAAACTGCGCTAAGCTACAGCCTAACTGCCGGGTTGAGGAGCTGGGGATCAAAGCGGAGAAGTCGTAAGGATGCGGCAATTTTTCCATTCCAATCTAGGGGTAGCGCTCTTGGGGAGCGGGCTCTTGGCGGCTTTGGTTGCCTGGGCCTTGGCTCTTGAAATTGAAGAAGTGAAAGTGGAGCCTTTTCCCCCAGATCAGCCCCTTTCGGTCAGCCGCAAGGTGGACATTGTCGGACAGCAGGGGGGACGCCGTCGTTGGCGACTCATCGCCGAACAGGTAAAGCTGGCTGCCGGGCAACAGGTGTTCGAGCAGGGAGCGCGGGGCTACTTCTATGGAGACGGTGTCGATGCCGGGGAAGGCGCGCCGAGTCCGTTTTTTGCCAGCGGCAAGCAGGTGACTTGGCGGGCCAAGCGAGCCCGCTACGATGCCACTGCCGACGAGCTGTACCTGGAGGAAGAAGTGGAGGTTAGAAGTGACGACGGCAGCTTGCTCCTGACTAGCGCCTTGAGGATTACCCCTGCAGAGCGCATAGAAGTGCCAGCAGCGTTTACCGTCAAAGGGCAAGAAATGGTGCTGCAAGGCCGCTCCGGCTCGTTTAACTTTCCCTTTGCCCTCCTCAGGGCCGAGCAGGGCAAGCTCGTTGTCCTGCCGGGGGAGGGTCTGGACGGCGCCACCTCCACCACCATTACCGCTGACCAGCTCACCTACGACCGCAGCCAGCAGGTGGCCGAGGGGAAGGGCAACCTGCGCATCCGCGAAGGGGGTCTTGAGATTCGCGCCCCCCAAGGCACCTACCTACGCCAACAGGCGCAAAGCATTCTCTCGGGTGGCGTGGTGTTGCAGGAGGTGGCTGCTAAAAGCAGCCGGGATCCCCTCCTGGCCGACCTGCGCTTGGCCCAGGCTGCTCCCGCTTCCGCGGCAACTCCAAACCCCCAGAACCAGGAAGTTACCATCATTGCCGACCGCCTCACCTACGACCGCAACACGCAAGTTGCCCGCGGGGAAGGCAACCTGGAAGTTCAACAGGGGGAAACCACCATCCAGGCAGCTCAGGGCATCTACCGCCGTCGCGAGTCCCAAAGCCTGTTGACAGGGGGAGTTACCCTGCGCGAGCCTGGGCGGGTGCTCACGGCTGCTCGTTTGGAGGGCAACCACCGCGACAAGATCTTCGTCTTTGAAGAGAATGTGCTCTACCGGCAGATGGCCACCTCCACGCCGGCTGGCGGCAGCGGATCCCTGACGGAGGAGCTGCGCCAGGCTGAAACGGAGGTGCGGGCTGCCCGCCTGGTTTACAACTCCCGCACCGGCACCTCGGAGTTCAGTGGGGCCGTCGAGTTTATCCAGCGGGGGCGGAAAGCCAAGGCCAACCAGGCCATCATCACCCCTGAGAAGGTGGAGCTGCGGGGAGAGGTGGTGATCGAGCAGATCGAGGGAGACTGGCTGGCGCGGCGCCTCCAAAACCCCCAGACTCAAGCGGATGTGGATCAACCGACGGTGATCTACGCCAACCACGTGGAAATTGAGCAAGCCAGCGGCGACGCCCGTTTCTTTGGTCAGGTGGTCATTGTGCAAGCCAACCGCGCTGTCGAAGGGGATCGGGCGGAGTACTCCGACCAAGAGCAGATTTTCAGAATTACCGCTGAGCGGGCTCCTGTTCTGCTTTGCGATCGCGGCGAGCTCAATCCAATTCCCCGCAAAACGACCGAGGGGCTGCCCGGCCGCGATGCTCTGGATCACCTGTGCCGAGGCGCCAACCGCCTCAGCGGCAAGCTGGTCACCCTGAATATAAAGCAGGATGAGTACACCGTCGAAGGGGACGGAGAGCGGCAGGGGATGGTTCAATTTCGCCTCACCGATGCCCTCTGAAGGGATCCAGC
>NZ_JANSJL010000072.1:0-23751 GCF_047502745.1 Synechococcus sp. F70.1 | reverse complement strand
GGGGTTGTGTAAGTCTTTCAGAGCGGTTCCTAGCGAAAGCGGAAAACCCGTTCCCAGGCCTGGCGGACAAACTCCCTGAGCCAGCCGGATTTTTGGGCGCTCTCCACCTGGGCCTTGACCACCGCCTGCATGCCTCCCTCTCCCCAACTCTGGTTGCGCTGGAAGTACTCGATAAAGCTTTTGCCGGCAATGCGGGTGAGATAGCCAGCGCTGGCTGCCTGGATGGGTGCTGTCAGCCAAAAGCCAACAACGCTGACCTCAGCCACTGTAGCTAGGATCCCGGTGGTCAGTTGGATGGCCCCTTCCACCAGACCCAAGCCAGCCAAGGTCTTAGCCAAGGACAAGGCCAGCTCCCGCCCCTGCTGTAGGTTCATCTTGCAGCCGTAGAGGGATCCCAGCTCCACCACCATCTGGGCGTTGATGGCGGCAATGGCCAGGAGATCCAGCGCTGGGATGGGGTTGGCAAAGACCACACCGGTTACAATCCACTGAAAGCGATCGACCACTTCCTCCGCCTGGCGGCGCAACTGCGCCTGGAGAATGCGCTTGGCCTCCTCGCCCAACTGCTGGGATTGCAGGAGGGCATTGTCCAAGGCCAGGGATCTCCCCTCCGCATAGAGCACCGCCTGCACCCGATCCCGCACTGCCGCCACCTCGGGTTGCGGCTGCCAGGTTTGGGATCCCAGGCGCACGGGGGCCGGATTGGCAGCAGCTGGCAGGACATCTTCTGGTTGGATAAGGGGGTAAACCCGTTCCCGCAGCCGCTGGAGCAGAAGCTGCTGTTCCTCAGGAGTGTAGAGGTCAATTTTGTTGAGCACCAGGAGGGCCCGTTTGCCCAAGGCCAGAAGGCGGCGCAGGGGCTCCAGCTCCGACTGGCGTAGGTCCCCATCCACCACTACCAGTAACAGCTCGGCAGCCTGGGCTTGAGCCTGGGCCTCTTCTTCCCGCATGGCTCCTGCTGGCCCAATTTCCAAAATGCCTGGACAGTCCACGATCTTCACGGGGTGGAGGATCCCGGGCAGGTTCCAGTCGTAGACGGCCACGGCTTGCGTGGTGCCTAGGGTGGCCCCCACTGCTCCCACTGGCCGCCCCAGGAGAGCGTTCACCAGCGAGGTTTTGCCCGACGAGCCTGTGCCGAAAACCACCACCTTCAGTTGGGGCTGGGCCAACTGCTGGGCTAAGCGGGCTGACCGTTCTGCCAGCGCTGCTCGGGCCACCTGATCCTGAATCTGGGCTACTTGAGCCTCCAGTTGGGCCAGGTTGCGCCGGGCTGCCTCCCACTTTTCGGCGGGGGTTGTCGGGGAAGCTAGCCGAGGGAGGCGCTGGGTTGGAGACGAGGAAGCTCGGCCAAAGAGAAACAAGTAATAGACCGAGGCGGCCAAAAACACCACCAGCAGCAGCGTCAGCACTCCAACTAACAGACCCCCTAAAAGGGGGTGGTAGCGGGTGGCGTAGTAGAGCTCGAGAAAGGACTGAATCAGCCACACAATTAGGCCTGTAAACAGGGCCAGCAGCGCCAACAACAGCAGCAAGCGCAGGTAGAAAGCCAAGCGCATGGACCTCAACAGCCACAACCGATTGACTCTAGCCGCGGCTGCCCCTGTCCCGCCAGCTTGAGGTCCTGCCGCTGCGTTCTGGCAAACTTCCAGCTAGGAAGGAGGGCGCTCGAGGATGCCACCTCCCAGCAGCAGATCCCCCTGGTACCAAACGGCGGCCTGGCCGGGGGTGACGCCAAACTGGGGCTCGGCAAATTGCAACTTCACGCGTTCCGGCGATTCCGGGATCAAGGTAGCTGGCACGGCAGGGGTACGGTAGCGCACCTGCACTTCTACCTCCAAGGGCTCTGATGGCGCTGGGATCGACACCCAGTTGACCTGCCGCACCCAGGCTTCTGCTTGGGTGGCTTCTTCCCGCTCTCCCACCACCACGCGGTTCATGGCTGCATCGATGCGCACCACATAGAGCGGACGAGGGGCAGCAATGCCTAAGCCCTTGCGCTGGCCAATGGTGTAGTGGTGAATGCCCTGGTGGTACCCCAGGACCCGCCCCTGAGTATCGACAATTTCCCCTGGCCTTTCCCCCAAGTGCTGATCCAGGAAGTTGCGCATCGAGCCGTAGGTTTCAATTAGGCAAAGATCCTGGCTCTCTGGCTTGTTGGCGGTGGCCAAGCCGTAGCGCCTAGCCATCTGGCGGGTCTGGGCCTTGGTGTACTCGCCCAACGGGAAGAGGCTGTGGGCCAGGTGCTCCTGGCTGAGGTCGTAGAGAAAATAAGACTGATCCTTTTGGCGATCCACAGCCCGCAGCAGTTGGTAGCGCCCTAGCTCGGCGTTGAAACGTACCCGCGCGTAGTGGCCAGTGGCAATCTGCGAGATGCCCAACTGCTCCTGGGCATAGGCCAGCAGGGGACCGAACTTGACCAGCTTGTTGCAGCGGGAGCAGGGCAGGGGTGTGATCCCGTCCGCATAGCCGGCTAGCAGGTAATCGACAATGTGGGTTTGGAACAACTCGCGGCTATCCACGATGTGGTGCGGGATCCCCAGTTGCTCACAAACAGCAGCAGCATCCACCAGGCCGTCGGTGCAGCACTGGCCTTTCCCCCGCATCAGCCACAAAGTAACCCCCTCCACGGCGTAGCCCTGTTCGTGGAGGAGAGCTGCCACTGTGGAGCTGTCTACCCCCCCAGACAGAGCCGCCACGATGCGGGGCCGAGAGGGAAGTCCGGCTATCTCAGGATGGGGTTTGGTAGCCACCATAGAGCAGGGGATAAGAATAGAAAAGCTTGCCTCCTCCTCAAAGGAGCCCTCCAGCAAGCTGAACCCCGATCTTCAGCTTAGCTTGCTTCTAATCCGCTGTTGGGGATCCTGCTTCTAGGAAGCCCCTTTGGCGCAGCCGTCGCAGGGAATCCAGAGCGGTTGCGGCAACGCTATCGTTAGGATCCTTGGCCAGATAGTTGAGGGCGGAAACGCTCTTGGGCGAGGGCAGATTCCCCAAGGCCTGGGCCAGCCGCTGCCGCACCAGCCAATCTTCCGATTGGGCAAAGCGCAAGAGGTGATCCAGCGCCCGCAGATCCCCCAGTTCCCCCAAGGCAGCGATGGCCGCCTGCTGGAGCAGCTCTTCCGGCCCCTCCAACGCCCGCAGCAGTACGTCGTAAGCTCGGGGATCCTTCAGGTTGCCCAACGCTACGGCAGCACTAAAGCGCACCAGCCACTCCACATCTTCGTAGAAGGCACGCACCAGCGCCTCGAAAGCCCGGGGGTCTTCTAGGTATCCCAGAGCGCCTGCTGCATTGGCGCGAATGCTGTAGTCCGGGTCCCGGGTGAGGATCTCCACCAACTTAGGCAGACAGGCGTCAGTTTGCTTGACCCCGAGCGCAAAGACGGCAAAAGAGCGCACTTGCAGGTTTTCATCGTCAACGACCTGCAGAATCAGCGGCACTGCCTGCTCTGCTGGCACGTCCCGCAACTGCGCCAAGGCCAGCATCCGATCCGCTGGTCGTGGGCTGCGCAGCCGCTCGGCAATCTCCTGTAATTGGCTAGGGTTGGCGGGATCCAAAGTGGGGAGAGCCAGAATGTTTACAAGTTTTAATTATGGCAAACTTTGCTGCCTTGGGGCAGGGATCGCCGTTTTGTCGGGAGAGGCTTGACAAAAAGGCAGCTCGAGGTTAGCCCCATTGGGAGGGTTTTGGATATTTTAGTCCAGAGACGCTCTCCCAGGGGTTTTTATGGTTCGCCCACTGCTTTTGCTTGGGATCCTGCTGGGGTTGGCAGGAGGCATGTCTCTGGCTCCCGCTTTGGCCAACGCCCAGGCAGTTTGGGACGCCGAGCTGGCCCTGCAGCCGCTTTTGCCGCCGGGATCCCGCATCCTTCGCTCCCGCCGGCTCAACAACACGGAAGCGGAAGTCTGGGTAGAATTTCGCGGCAACAGCAACCCCGTGATCATGCGGCTCAACCCCTCAGGCCGTTGGGAACAGGACATGAATGCTACCCTGGCCCGTGGAGCTAACCAGCTGCAGGCTCTTGCCCGGCAACAGACGGCGGCTTTGCCCGAAGGCTTTGGCCAGACTGCTCCCGACCAGCCTCGGCCCTTGCCAACCCAACCTGCCTCCATCCTGATCCCACCTGTAGATCGGGAGCAGGAAACCCAGCGGGCTCTGAGTAGGGCGGGACGGGCGGATCCCTTTGTGCCCCAGAACGTGCGCGCTCCCGAGCCATCTCTACCACCCCTAGATCTGCCGCCCCTTCCAGAACTGCCTCCCCTGGAGGGCGAAGTGCCTGTAGGCGTGGCTACGCCGCTCTCCACACCCACGCCAGATCCGGCTGCTTTTGCCCGCAGCGTGCAGGTTTCTGGGGTTATCCAAATTGGCCGTGAGTCCTTTGCCCTCATTTCTGCCCCTGGCACCCTTCCCGCAGTTGTGCAGGCTGGGCAAAACTACCAAACTGCCCAGGTAGCCAAGGTATCGGTGCCAGAGCGGCAGGTTGTGCTCTCGGAAGGGGGGGAGACGGTGGTCAAAACGATGCAGAATACAACAGTGATTGTGGGGGCGCCGTAGCCTGTCAGCCCTGGTGGCAAAACTTAGAAGCGGGGCTCACTGCCCAGGCGGGAGGGCTGCTGTTTGAGGTAGCGCAAGAACTCCCGCAGCTCAGTTTCAGTCAACTGGTGGCGAGATTTTTTCTGGAAGCGACGTTCCAAAAACTCTTGGCCCTCCTTGCGGCTCCAGCCAATGCGCTGCATCTCCACGTCCGTTTGCGCAATGAGATCCGAAAGGTCGTCGCTTTGAGTCTCCGCTTCTTTAAGGGCCTGGGATCGGGCTGAGATCCCTGCGGCTTCAGGGGTTGGAGGGGTAGAGGAAGACTGGGACTGTTCATTGCCCAAGTTAGGAGTTGGCCAACTGGGAGAGGACAGATAAGAAGCCCTGGCAGGGGCAGCGTCTAGGCCTAAACTTAAAGAGGAGGTAGGGCGACCAAATCCTGCATGCTGGAGAGCCCGCTTCAAGGCAGCATCTTCAGCGTCTTCGATGGTGTTTGAGCCGGCCATGCCACTGCCCAAAACGGTGTTGTTCACCACTACCTGGGCTTTGACGATGTAGATCCCTTCTTCCACGCGCAACAGATCGGTGAGCAAGCTGCCCATGGGGTACCGCTCTCGAAAGTCTTGAATCATCTTGGCGCCGGAATTTGTTGCTTCTAGAGCCCCAACTCCAGGCTAGCTTGAAGGTACGCCCTACATCCAGATCTTCTTGCCCACATTTAAGCCAGTCAATATTGGCTAGAAATGTTTGCCAATAGGAGAAGTCTTTCCTATCAGTTAATGTCTGGCTCGGCAAAGGTATGCTTAGGCTAGGAATCTACCAGCAGCACCCAGGGAGGCACAGCAAGTATGGCTAGCGATACAACGGCGGCCAAGTCAGCCAGCTTGGGGCAGGCAGCTATTCGAGAGCGCAACTATGGCACTGCTTTGCAGTTGTTGCGGCGGGCTTATCGGGCCGATCCCAGCCCTGAAAATGCCCTTTGGTTGGCCACTGCCTACGAGGAGGCAGGCTACCTTCAGTTAGCTGCTCTCTATCGAGAATTGGCCCAAGAGCGCAGAGAGACTCCCAAAGCAAAGTCTCCCCGCACCCTTGAGGAGCTGAAGCAGCCATCTCCCCAATCGCCGGCTCGCAAGACCCTTCCCTCGCCGCAGCCGATCCCGCCGTCAAGTCCGTCCACCTCTTCTAGGGATCAGCCAATTGAGCTCTCCAAGCCCACACCCCTGGATCCCAAAAGCCTCAGCCGCCGGCTACCTTTGCGAGGGCAAGCCACAGAGGCTGCCTCTTTCGGAGAACAACCGGCCCAAAACGCCAACTACCTGCCAGTTCAACACGCTCCAGATCTGCAAAACCCCCAGCAGGGATCCCCCTTCGTGCGGCGGCTCAACCAACTGCATCGGCAATTTAAGGATCGGCCTACGGCAGAGCTGGCTCTGCAACTGGCGGAAGCCTACGACGAGCAAAAGAACTTCAAAGAGGCCCAGCGCTACTACCGGGAAGCTTTGGATTTGGATGACTCTTGGCTGCTGCGACCGATGGTGCTAGAGCGCCTGGAAGAACTGCAGCGCTTGCAGGGGCAGGAAGGCCAAGCGAGATCCCTGGCAGAGCCTTCAGCCCAGAACTTGCTCAAGCTGGCCGAGAAACTGGAACAGGAGGGGGAAATGGCTCGGGCTGAGCAGGTTTACCGGCAAATCCTGAAAATGAATGCCACCCTGGACATCCATGCCAAAGCGCGCAAAGGACTAAACCGGCTCTATCCCAACGGCAAGCCGTGATGCCAACCAGCCCAGGCAGACTCAATCGCCCAAGGAATAGCTGGGGCAAGGTTATCGAGGAAAGGAGGCGCGGAGACTCGCAGCTTTGGCTGTGGGGTAGCTTACTTCCCTGCGGGCTGCGGCAATGGTCTGGGGCAGCACCCCTACCAGCCGCGCCAAAACCTCATCGGGGAGTTGGCTGACCACCTCAGCAGAGAAAAACTCTTCTAGGCTAAAGAGCAAGGTTCGTGCCCGCTGGGCCGACAGGGGGTTGTCGGTAATCTGCTGCAGCCAGCGCATCCAGTGCAGCCGCTTGGCATAAGCATTCTGCCGCTCTTGGTAGCTCCGGGGATGCAACAGAGCCACATCCCCAATCGGAACCACGCCGCTCGACTCCACGTCCAAAGGACCCCCGACTGCAGCGCCCGGCCCGGCAAACTCGGCATGAAACGTTTTGCAGATGATCAAGGCATTGTGTCGCTGGGGATCCACCATCAGCAGTTGGCCACTGCCGAGGCTGCAGACTAGCTGCTCTGGATCAACCCACGGAACCAGGCTGTGGCTGTTGGGAGAGGACTCGTTCATACCCCTCCAAGATATCTCGTTCCCCTTACATGAGATCTTCAACTTTTGCAGCCCTGCTTGACCAAATCTTCATCTTGGGATCTCGCCGACAAGCCGGATGGCGATCCCTTCACCGGCCTGGCAGCGGCCAATGCGACGGGCATAGGGGTAGCCGGCCTCCTGCAGTTCTTGCAATAGCTCCGCCGTGTGGCTCGGATCTACAGCCACCAACAAGCCGCCGCTGGTTTGCGGATCCGACAAGAGCAATGGCTGCCACTCGGGCAGAGAGTTGGCCTCTATTCCCTCATAGCTTTGCCAGTTGCGACGGGCCGCGCCTGGGAAGATCCCAGCCTCAGCCAAGGAGAGGGCTTCTGGCAAAAAGGGAATGGCAGCTAGATCCAACTCAGCGCTCACCCCCGAGCCACGGCAGACCTCCAGCAAGTGTCCCAAAAGACCAAACCCCGTTACATCGGTTAGGGCGTGAACCTGGGCTCGCCGGGCCAGTTGCGGGCCAATGCGGTTGAGCTGGGTCATCACTTGTAAAACTTCTGCATAGCCCGCTGTGCTGAGCTGACCCTTTTTCAGGGCGGTGGTCATTACCCCGATCCCCAGCGGCTTGGTCAGGATGAGATCGTCGCCAGGCTGGGCGGTGGCGTTGCGACGGATGTGCTGCGGGTGGGCCAGCCCTGCCACCACCAGGCCGAAGATGGGCTCAGGGGAATCGATGGAGTGCCCCCCAGCCAGAGGGATCCCCGCTTCCTGACAGACTTGGATCCCCCCGGCCATGATCTCCCGAATGACCGACAGGGGCAGGGTGTTGACCGGCATGCCCAGGATGGCCAGGGCAAGGATGGGCGTGCCCCCCATCGCGTAAACATCGGAAAGGGCATTGGCGGCAGCGATGCGGCCAAAATCCACCGGATTGTCCACAATGGGCATGAAAAAGTCGGTGGTTAGAATGAGGGCCTGCTCGTCGTTGAGTTGGTAAACGGCGGCGTCGTCGCTGGTTTCAGCTCCCACCAACAGGGCTGGATCCGACCAGAGGAGGGGCAGCTCCTTGAGAATCTGCTGCAGCAGCGCAGGGGCAATCTTGCAGCCGCAGCCGCCACCATGGGAGTACTGGGTGAGGCGAATAGGAGGCTCCATATCAGGCGAAGGGCGAAAAGGTGGGCTTGACTTCACTGTAGCGGCCTCTGCCGGCAACTGGAAAAGGAGAGCGCTGGGTTAAGGTTGAAGGGATCCCTTATCCCTACCGTTGCCATGGCCTTTGTTCCCTTGCACTTGCACAGCGAGTACAGCCTTCTAGACGGGGCTAGCCGACTGCCGCTTTTGATTGAGCAAGCAGTGGCTATGGGTTTCCCAGGGCTGGCCCTGACGGATCACGGCGTTATGTACGGGGCCATCGAACTGGTGAAACTGTGTAAAAGCAAAGGGATTAAGCCAATCATCGGCAACGAAATGTATGTTATCAACGGCAACATTCGGGACAAAAGCCGCAAGTACCCCAAGTATCACCAAGTGGTCTTGGCCAAAAACACCCAGGGCTACAAAAACTTGGTGAAGCTGACCACCATTTCCCATCTCCACGGCGTTCAAGGCAAGGGGATCTTCGCTCGACCCTGCATCAATAAAGAGTATTTAGTGCAATACAAGGAGGGGTTGATTGTTACCAGCGGCTGCCTTGCTGGAGAGGTTCCCCAGGCCATTTTGCAGGGGCGGCCAGAAATTGCTCGTCAGGTTGCTGCCTGGTACCAGGAACAGTTTGGAGATGACTACTACATCGAGATCCAGGATCACGGCTACCGGGAAGACCGCTTTGTCAATGTGCAATTGGTTCGCATTGCTCGGGAGTTGGGGATCCCAATCATCCTCACCAACGATACCCACTTTATTTCTTGCTGGGATGTGGAGGCCCACGATGCCCTGCTCTGTATCCAGACAGGCAAATCCCTCACCGAGAAAAATCGCCTTCGCTACACGGGCACAGAGTACCTAAAAAGCCTAGAGGAAATGCGCCGCCTCTGCCGCGATCACCTCGAGCAGGAGGTCATCGACGAGGCGATTGCCAATACCCTCAAAGTGCTGGAAAAGATTGAGGACTATGACCTGTTTGGGGAAATACGCATGCCTGACTACCCAGTTCCCCCAGGTCATTCTGCCGATAGCTACCTTGCTGAATTGGCCTGGCAAGGCTTGGCAAAGCGCTGTGGCGTCGCCCATCCGGATCAGATCCCCCAAAACTATCGGGAGCGCCTGCGCTTTGAGCTGGATATCATCCAGCAAAAGGGGTTTTCCAGCTATTTCTTGGTGGTCTGGGACTACGTTCGCTATGCCCGTGAGCACGGGATCCCAGTGGGCCCAGGCCGTGGTTCGGCAGCCGGATCCCTGGTGGCCTACGCCCTACAGATTACCAATATCGATCCTGTCAAATATGGGTTGCTCTTCGAGCGTTTTCTCAACCCAGAACGGCAATCAATGCCAGACATCGATACTGACTTTTGTATCGAGCGTCGGGGAGAGCTGATTGAATACGTAACCCGCAAGTATGGACAGGAGCGAGTGGCTCAGATCATTACCTTTAACCGCATGACTTCCAAAGCTATCCTCAAGGACGTTGCTCGGGTGCTGGATATCCCCTATGCCGAAGCTGACAAAATGGCAAAGTTGATCCCGGTGTCCCGGGGCAAGCCGGCAAAACTAGAGGAGATGATCGGCGAGAACACTCCTGCTCCGGAGTTCAAGGAAAAATATGAGAAAGACCCAACCACCCGCCGCTGGATTGACCTAGCTCGGTTGCTAGAAGGCACCAACAAAACCTTTGGAGTCCATGCCGCTGGCGTAGTCATTTCCAAGGATCCTTTGGACGAGATCGTGCCTTTGCAGTACAACAATGAAGGCCAAATTATTACCCAGTACTCGATGGAGGACATCGAGTCTTTGGGCTTGTTGAAGATGGACTTTCTGGGGCTGCGCAACCTAACCCTGATCCAGCGGACTGTAGAGCTAATTCGAGAACATAGAGGCGTTGTGATTGATTTGGACAACCTACCACTGGACGATCCAAAGACTTACCAACTTTTGGAAAAAGGGGAGGTGGAAGGGATCTTCCAACTGGAATCTTCCGGGATGAAGCAGGTGGTGCGAGAGCTCAAGCCCTCAAATCTGGAAGATATTTCCTCGGTCTTGGCTCTCTACCGACCGGGGCCATTGGATACGGGCATGATCCCAGACTTTATCGATCGCAAACATGGCCGCAAGCCGATAACCTATGCCCACGACCTTCTCAAGCCAATCCTTCAAGATACCTATGGGGCTATCCTCTACCAAGAACAGATCATGCGCATTGCCCAGGACATGGCCGGCTATACCCTGGGCCAGGCTGACCTGCTGCGGCGGGCGATGGGGAAAAAGAAGGTCTCGGAAATGGAGAAACACCGCGAGCAGTTTGTTCGAGGAGCAGTCGAGCGAGGTGTGGCTAAAGAAGTAGCCACGGAGCTCTTCGACCAGATGGTTGCTTTTGCCGAGTATTGCTTTAACAAATCCCATTCTACAGCCTACGGATTGATTACTTTCCAGACCGCCTATCTAAAAGCCAACTACCCAACAGAATACATGGCAGCGCTGCTTTCTTCTGTAAGCGGGGATCAGGATAGAGTCCAGCGCTACATCACCTACTGCCTGTCAATCGGAATCCAAATTGAGCCGCCTGACATCAACCGCTCCGGCCTAGACTTTACGCCTCAGGGATCCAGCATTTTGTTTGGTTTGGGGGCAGTGAAGAATGTAGGCGAGGGAGCGGTGCAAAACATTCTGGCCACTCGCCAGGCTGGCGGCCCCTTTACCTCTTTGGCCGACTTTTGCCAGCGGGTCGATCTGCGCATCGTCAACCGCCGGGCCATAGAGTCGCTCATCTGTGCAGGCGCTTTCGACGGTATTTCCGGCAACCGCAAACAGCTCATAGCGGATCTGGATCCCGTCCTCAGTTGGGCGGCGGAGCGGGCCAAGTCCAAAGCCATTGGCCAAGCCAGCCTGTTTGATTTGCTGGGCAGCAGCAGTCAGGGCTTTACGGAAGCGCCCCAAGGGCCTGCAACTGAAGACTTTCCGCCGCAGGAAAAGCTGAGGCTAGAGCGGGAACTGTTGGGCTTTTATGTTTCGGATCACCCTCTGCGGCGGCTCCAAGAGCAAGTACGGCTGCTGGCTCTTGTCAACCTCGCTGACTTAAAGACCTGCTCGTCCGAGGCCTCAGTCGGCATTCTCGCTCTGGTGACCGCCATCAAAACCGTCAGCACCAAAAAAGGGGAGCGCATGGCCATTTTGCAACTAGAAGATCTGACAAGCACTTGCGAAGCGGTGCTCTTCCCCAAGACTTACAAGCGTTTGCGCAGTTGCCTGCAGGTGGATCAACGGCTCTTGGTTTGGGCTAAGGTCGACCAGCGGGATGAGCAGGTGCAATTGATTGTGGAGGATCTGCAGCCCATTGAAGCAGTAAGCTGGGTTACGGTGGAAGTTCCCCTGGACTCTGCTGGAACCGTAGAGGAGCGGCGCCGTCTGCAAGCGGTACTTGCCGGTCAACGCTCGGAAGCTCAGGAAGAAAATCGCATTCCCGTGGTGGCTGCCCTCGTCGCCCCCCCCCACACCCTCTGGGTGCGGCTGGGATCCCAATTTTGGGTGAAAGATGCCGAGGCCACCGTTGCAGCTCTGCGCCAGGCCGGCTACACTGCCCGCAAGGAAGCGCTAGCCTCCTGAGAGACCACCCAACTGTTGTCCCAGCCAGCTGCGCAACTGCGCTACCGTTAGCCGCGGAGAAGGGCGCGGTAGGGGCTGTTCCGGATCCCCAGCCACCTTCAGCACGGGAACCTCGAGGGAGTACTGCTCCCACCAAAGGGGGTTGGAAGTAATGTCACGGATTTCCAGCTCCCTGACTTCAGGGATCTGCTGCAACTTCTCCGCTAAGCCCTCGCAGAGGTGGCAGCCAGGCTTGCTGTAGAGGATTAGCGGCGGCCAAGGCATAGGGGATCCCTCAGGCAAGCCGACGGTGTTGCAGCGAGGGCATCTGCCGTCGGACAAGCTGCAGCCGCTCCGGGTCGATCTCAGCAATGGCCGCCCCTGGTTTTTCGCCGCCGGCATCCGCCAAGATTGTCCCCCAGGGATCTATGATCATGGCGTGCCCGTGGCACTGCCGCCGCGCGTAGTGGGTGCCCACCTGGGCAGGGGCGATGACATAACAAGTGTTTTCAATGGCCCGACACTGCAGTAAAACCTGCCAGTGATCCCGGCCCGTGTAGGCGGTAAAGGCGGCAGGGATCAGCAACACCTCCGCCCCCCGATCCACCAGGGAGCGATACAGCTCGGGAAAGCGCACGTCGTAACAGACCGAAAGGCCAAGGGTGCCTAGCCGTTCTTCCTGGTAGACAACCACCTCGTTGCCGCTCACCACCGTGTTGGACTCGCGGTAGGTGTTGCCGTCGGGCAAGTTGACGTCGAAAAGGTGGATCTTGCGGTAGCGAGCCAGCTCTCTGCCCTCTGGGCTGTAGAGGGCGGCCGTGTTGTACACCTTGCCCTCTCCATCTGGCACCGGGTATCCGCCGCCCAGCACAAATACCTGGTAGCGCTGGGCCATCTTGGCCAAGAATTCCTCCGCCCGCTGCGCGATCTCTGGAGCAAGACGAACTTTCTCTTCCTCTGGCCCCATGAAGGCGAAGTTTTCCGGCAGGGTTACGAGCTCACAGCCCCGGCGCGCCGCAAAATCAATCCACTCCTCTGCCTGCTGGAAGTTGCCGGCCAGATCAGGCGTGCTGGTCATCTGAAGGGCGGCTGCCAAGTAGGATTGCATAGGGAAACTCCGGGAAAACTCAAAGGATCCAGCTGGCTAGCCCGCCAGATGCCACCAGCCGAAAGCAGGCCCCACAAATCGCACTATCACCCAGACAATGGCTAGGAGAATAATGCCGGCCCAAGTGCCTCGAGTTGTCCAGTTGTAGATCGTGCGGGCTTGGGCTTTGGTGAGAGGAATGCTTTTGAAGCTGGGAAACAGCAACTCTTGGTCGGGATCTGGGCTGCTGCGGGTTTTGCGGCGTTTGGCTTCGCCCATGACCTGGCCTCCAAGGGTTTTGGCGCAGTCGCGACTTTCATCTTAACCTAATTCCCTTTGGGCCTCTCCTAGGCGGTGGGGTCGGCTGCAGTTGAGGAGGCAAGACTTAACTAGAAGCGCTGGTGTAGAAGCGCAAGGCAAAGCGCCAGAACAGATGGGATCCCCACAGCAACCCTGCTGCCAACAGGGCGGATCCCACAAGCCAGGGCCATTGGGCTCGCCCCAACAGAGCTTCCGCCGGCACTGTGGTCAAGAAAGCCACCGGCACGACGAAGGTAAAAAACAGCCGATAGGCCACCGGATAGGCCACCAGCGGGAATCGCCCAGCCTCTACCAAGCCCCGCAGCACCTCGGTGACGTTGTAGATCTTAACAAACCAGATGCTGGTGGCCGCCAGCATAAACCAGAGGCTGTAGAGAATGACCAGCCCCAGCAAAAAGGGCACTAGCCCCAGGACATAGGCCCAGGCTGGCAGCTCCAACTGGATCCCGGCGTAGAGAATCAGCAACAGGCCAAAGCCGATATCCACCAGGCCCCAGGGAGAGAACACCCGCGTTGACAGCCAAAACTGGCTGCTGATGGGCTTGAGCAAAACAAAATCCAGGGTGCCCTCCTGCACCTGCTGCACGATGCGATTGAGGTTGACGTTAAAGAGGCTGGTCGACACCCCCTGGAGGATGGTGAACACCCCCAGGACGATGAGCGCCTCCGGCCAACTCCAGCCCCCCAAGCGGTGCCCCTGCTGGTAGAACAGCGACAGCCCAAACAAGGCTGACGCCAGGCCGCCTAAGCTGCTGAGGCTGGCAAAGAAAAAATTGGCCCGGTACTCCATTTCTGCTGCTACAGAAGTGCTCCAAAACAGCCACAACACCTGCAAGTAGCGCAGCACTTGGGTTCTCTCCAGTCTCAGCCTTTATTCCACTTGCGGTAGCAGCGGGCAGTGATGAGATAGGGATGAAACACTTCCAAAAAGTGACTTTGCAACACCTGGAAGAATTGCTCAACTTTCTGCGGGTCGTCCAGGTGGAAAGGAAACTCGTCGTTAAACCCCTTGAAAAAATACCAGTTGATCAACAACTTACCTTCCGGCTTGAGCCAAGCGTAAAACTGACGCAACTGAGCTGCTGGATCTGGCAGGTGTTCCACCACATCGAAGCAGAGGATGGTATCAAAAAAGATCCCTTCTGGCAAGGTTTCTGGACAGTGGATCCGCTCGCTTAGACCCAATTTTTCCGCCCGCAGTTGTACAAACTGCCGATGGATGGGGTTGATATCCCAAAAAATCACCTGCTCCACTGCTGGGCAGAGGGCTGCCCCAATGGTGTGGGTGCCAATGCCTCCGCCAAAATCCAGCACCAGCCCGCGGGCCTGATCCGCCACCAGGCGCAGGGTGTCACCGATGTAGTCGGTGCTGCTCAGGTGCCAAGCGGCCAAGTCCAGCAGATAGGCAGATCCCACCCGATCCCGGTAAAAGGCCTCTACCTGATCCCAGCCGAAGTCGCGCCGGCCCAGCTCTGCCAACTGTTGTTGCCCAGCTCGCAGCTTTTCCTGCAGCTCGGCGGCTTCAAGACCGAGGAAGGATCCCAGGTGAGCTTCCAGGTTAAAGCCATTTTGCCAGTAGCTGCTCAGCGCAGGGGGAATGGAAGCCACGGGAACCCAAAGCTCACTAGGCTGCTGGTCTCAGGATACCGCAAGGCAGGGGATGGCAGTGAAGCTCTCGTTCTCTCTGAGCGCTTCTTTCTCGGTGTCCTGCTGGGATCCCGGCTCAGGAACATTGGGCGGCGTCTTCAAAAGGATAGCCAAGGTATCGGGACTGAAGTGGTCGGTGCTCCTAACAATGGCTGTTACCCTCGGCCCAAACCCGATCTTGTCAAAAAGCTGCAGCCGATGAGAGGAAACCCGTTTCCCATTGACGAACAAACCGTTGGTGCTTTGACGAGAGCCAGGGCTGCCGTCAAAGATCACGTAGCTGTATCCAGCCTGGTTTTCTTCAGGAACGCGGATAATGACAGCGTGCTGGCGGGAAACAAAGGGGTCATAGAGACGGATGTGGCTGTTGGCGGCTCGCCCTACCGAGTAGTAAATCTTGTCCAACACAACGCCGCGCTGGCCCAGCTGATCCTTGAAGATCAGGATTAGGCGGGCAGGGCTGTGTTGGGAAGCATCCATGCTCATCTGGAACAAGGCCTAGCATTGCCCTGGCCTTCAAAAAGGCAGGGCGTTACACAGAAGCTGCAGCTCGGTTCAAGTGGGGCTTCTCCTCTCCCTGGGTTTGCTACAGTATACATCGCCAATCTGAAGGGAGGTGGAGTAGAGCTCTATACCTGGCGGCCGAGCTCTTGCCCAAGGCAAAGAGGTGGGTTGCGAGTTTACCCTGGAGAGGAGATCATAGAGTCCTATCCGAGCTAAAAGTTCCCATTAACAGCGTGACAGTGGAACCTAGGCAGATTCAGTTAGATCCTCAAGCCCTTGGCCCCACCACAGCTACTGCAGCCATCAAAGCCCACTTGGATTTGCTGTTGTTGGGCCTGGAGTCCTTGAGCGGGGAGAGTTCCGAGGCCGTTCTGGCAGCAGCCAAGGCCCTGAACCTAGAAGAGTACATTGGCGATCGGGTGGCCCTCTGGCGCCTGCGCAACGCCAATCCCCTCCGCCGCACTAGCGGTGAACCCAAGAAAGTCGAGATCGCAGAGGCCCGCGCCCTGGCCAGAGTAATTGCCTATCTGGCAGCCCAGCAACAGGCCCGTATCCGTAGCACGCTGGAGCAACTGGAAGCTGCCCTCAAGCAGGAGCTCAGCCCTTTCCGTCAGCCGCTGGTGGGCGATTATCTAGGCGAGTTTATCTCCCACTACCGCAGCCGTATGGTGGATGGGGATGTCCGCGATGAGGATAGCCTTGCCGAACTGGCTCTGCGCATCCTGATTGAGCTGCTGTTCTACAGTAGCCCCAGAGGAGCAGAGCGGCTGTGGAAAGCCTTGCTCAATCGCCCTGAGATGGATCTCCCTGCCAGCAGCAAGGTAGGATCGGATGCCCTGCCCTCTTCCTAGCCCTCAGCCTTGGAACTATGCCCAGCCTCACCCTTAGCCAAACCTATCACCAACCCACCTCGACCCTCACCGTGCGCGGGGAAGCGCCCCTCCCTTCCCGGCCAGTTGATGGCTCTGCTAGGTTGCCATTACAGGCGATTGAGAGCAACTTTGAGTGTCAGCTGGAAATCCGCCAGGGAGAGACCACCAAAACTCTGCAGGGAGACAGCGTTTGGCTCAAGAATTTGATCACGGTGATCGACCGCTACGTTGAATCCCAGCTCAGCGGTACGCCCAAGGGAACTTTCAGTGGTACGGCGGCCATCCGTCCGCTGGATTTTATTTCCCACCGCCTTACGGTGCGGCAGGGGGAGGATCGCATTGCCCAGGTGGATCTGTCGATGACGCAGTTGTATGACCTCCTGGAAAACCTCTCTCAGGCGGCTGAAGATCTGCCCCAACTGGACAAACTGGCAACGCCGCCGACGCCGGCTTGGTATCGACAGCCCACCGCAATTGCTGCCTTGCTGGCAGGCGGGATTGTCCTGGCGGCTGGGGTTGGCCTCTGGGTCAGCCGCAGGGATCCCCCCCCTCCTCCCTCCCCACCCCAGGAGCAGCTCACTGCGCCGGAAGCCGCTGGAGATCTCCAGCAGCGTCTGGAGAGTACCCTGGCCCAGCGGTGGCAGTCTCCCCCAGGTTTGCAGGAGAGCTTAGTCTACCGGGTAACGGTGGATGAGACGGGATTCCCCTTGGCTGCCGAGCCGGAGAATGCGCCCGCTCGGGAGCGCCGCGCCATAACCCCCTTTGCCGACGTGCCTGAGGTAGCGCCGGATCCCTTGCCAAGGGAGGCTAGGCAGTTTCGCGTCAGCCTGGGGCCGGCTGACCAAGTGGAAGTGGCCGTAGTCCAGTAAAGCTGGGTTCAATCAGGAGCTGGCGCCTTTTGGAGCGGGTGGGGATCCCCAGCACGGGCAAGGTTTTGGTAGCCAATGCCTCCTACGAGCCGCTCAACATCACCAGTTGCGCCGGGCTATCGCGCTGCTCAAGGGCAAGGCTGAGCAAATCGGGCACAACGGTAAAGTAGTCCACGGCAACGTTCTTCTGCCTACAGCCATCCGTCTTTGCCACTACTGGATTCCCCTGACGCAGCGCAATGTCCTCCATCGCGATGGGCACCGCTGCCAATACTGCGGCTGCTATGGTGAAGACCTCACCCTAGATCCCGTGATCCCGCGGCCGCAGCGATACCTGGGAAGTGGCTGAAGTATACCATCGGCCTGGAAGAAGCTTTGCCGCCACAGCCGTTGGACAACCTCAGCTAGATCCTCATGGATGGCGGCACTGGCGGGGAGGGGGAAGGGATCCTCTCCTCGATCCAGCGATGGATAATGGCATTAACCTCGGCGGGACACTCATCGTGGGGACAGTGGCCAGCCTCTAAGAAGTATTCCACTGCCGTGGGGTAGTGAGTGCGGTAGAGCTGCGAGCGCTCGCGAACCCGCATCCAGGGATCCCGCTCGCCCCAGATGAGCAGCAGGGGTCGCGCTAGGCTGCGCAGCAGCTCGTCCACGTAGCGTCCTTTTTGTCCGCCGCGCATCAGAGCCACAAACACATCGGCCGCCCCCGGCTCCCGCGTAGGCCGGTGAATGTCTTCCACCAGCTGGTCTGTCACTGCCGCCTGATTGTAGTAGACCTGCTTGAGCTTGGCCCGGATCACCTGGGGCTGGCGCAAGTACTGAAACAACAGGTAAGACACCAAGGGCTGACGCAGACTCCAACCCACCAGCTTGCCCAGCCACTGCCGGGATCCCTTGGCAGTGGAAAAGCCGCCGGCTCCATTGAGCAGCACCACACCCCGCACCCATTCGGGATGCTCCGCTGCCAGGCTAAGCACCACATAGCCGCCCAGGGAGTTGCCAATGGCCACCACTGGCTGTCGGATCACCTGTTGACAGAAGTCCCGCAGTTGGTCTTTCCAGAGCTCAGCGTCGTAGTTCCACTTGGGCTTGGCGGAACGGCCAAAGCCAAGCAAATCAATGGCATAGACCTGGTAGTGTTGCGCCAATTCGGGAATGTTCTTGCGCCAGTGGTCAGTGGAGGCTCCAAAGCCGTGCACCAACAGCAGAGGCTGTCCCTGCTCGCCCTGTTCGACATAATGGACAGACTGCCCTCGCCAAATCCAGCGGGCCGAGATAGGAGTGGCCAGTGCCGATGTTGAAGCCATAAGGGTTGCTCGCAAGCTTCTCTTCATCCTAGTAGATTTGCCTGGCCAACTCCGAAGGCTACGGGTCAGAGTATTAAACACGGGTTGGATACGCAAATGATCGCATTTTTAACAGGTCATCTTGTTGCGGTAGAACTGGGAGAGCGCAGCAGCCTCACTCTAGAGGTGCAAGGGATCGGCTATCGCATCCAGGCGCCGGCACGTTTTCTCAAGCAACTGCCCCCCATAGGGGAGCCCGTGCGGGTGTTCACCCATTTGCTCGTGCGGGAGACCGAGCTGGTGTTGTATGGGTTTGGCTCGGCAGCGGAGCGGGATCTGTTTGCGGAACTAATTAAAGTACCAGGGGTGGGGCCAGCCCTAGGCTTGGCATTGCTCAACACCTTTGCCCTACCGGAGCTGGTCCAGGCAGTGGTAACTGAGAATGCTCGCCTCCTCTCCCTGGCTCCAGGGGTAGGACACAAGACCGCCCAGCGGCTGGCGCTGGAGCTAAAAAGCAAATTGGCCCACTGGCGAAAAGGCCTGGAGAATGCCAATCAGCCTTGGTCGGGCGGGCCGCCCTCCCCTATCCGCGAAGAGGTGGAAATGGCCTTGCTGGCCCTTGGCTATAGCCCCCAGGAAATCCAAGCAGCCCTCCAAGCCCTGCCACCCCAGCCCCGGCAAACAGAGGATTGGCTGCGCGATGCCATCAGCTACCTCAGCCAACAGCCATGAATTCCTCTGCTCCCAAGCAGCGCCGCGTTGGCATTCTCGGCGGCACCTTTAACCCCGTCCACCACGGCCATCTGATCATGGCCGAGCAAGCCCTCTGGCAGTTCAACCTGGATCAGGTGCTGTGGATGCCGGCAGGGGATCCGCCCCACAAGCCCTTAGCTGGGGGCGCCAGCAAAGAGGATCGCCTGGCCATGGTAAAGCTGGCCATTGCTGACCATGAGCGCTTTGCCTGCTCGGACTTGGAGATCCGCCGTCCCGGCCCTTCCTACGCCATCGAGACCCTGCGCTGCCTCATCCAGGAACAGCCTAATACCCAGTGGTATTGGATTCTCGGCGTGGATGCCCTGCGGGATCTGCCCCAGTGGTACCAGGCAGAGGAGCTGGCCCGCCTCTGTCAGTGGATTGTTGCCCCTCGCCTTGATGCTGGCGACGCTGCCCAGGTGCTGCGGGCGGTGGCTGAGAAGCTACCCATCCAGGCGGAAATCCTGGAAGCCCCTACCCTAACCCTTTCTTCCACCTACCTGCGCCAGCAGATCCAAAAAGGGGGATCCATCCGCTACTTGGTACCCCCCGCCGTGGAGCACTACATTCGCCACCACCGACTCTATCTCGACCCTTGAAGAAAGGAAGAGGAGGGATCCCTCCTCTCCGAATAAACCAACTGGCTACAGCAACGGCTCGCCCAACTTTTTTTCCCGTCAAGGAGAGGCTGAGGTTCAAAGGTGCTGTTTTCCTATGGTGGGAGGGGCTTGAGCGAGCAGGCAATCTCCAGTGAAAACTGCAACCCAAGCTGCTTAGTAAGCCAGGCCCATGCTGCGGGTGGTTTCGGGGCCCAGATAGACGCGGATGCTCAGGAAATCGGTGGGGCAAGCGGTTTCACAGCGTTTGCAGCCAACACAGTCTTCGGTGCGGGGGGCTGCGGCGATCATGCCGGCTTTGTTGTTCCCCTTCCAGGGCACCATTTCCAACACATCGGTGGGGCAAGCCCGCACGCACTGAGTACAGCCGATGCAGGTGTCGTAGATCTTGACCGTGTGAGCCATTGGTGTTCTCCAGTCGAGCAGTTCAAAAGATTTACCGAAGAGCGCGGCAGCCAAACCGCTGCGCAGGTGCCCCCAGTGTACTGTAGCCCTGTCCAGCCACCCCAATCTCCGATGCAAATGTTTACATCCTCCGTCTTCCCAGCGGACTGCTGGTGGGGTTGGGCTAGGATGACCTGAGGAAGGATAGGGCAAGGGATCCTCCCGATGAGGCACTCGCCGCGGGATTGGAAACAGCAAGCCCAAGGCCAGCTGCGCCGTCTTGGACCCATTTTGGCTGAGATCTACACAGAGAACGTCCCTCGCTTGCGCCGCTGGGATCAGCAGCTCACCAACTGGGTGTACCGCCGCGGCTGGAGGGTGGATCCCTCTCTGCCCAAGGTGGCCATCTACGTGCTGGCGGCGGTGGCGATCCTGGCGATCCCACCTCTCACCTTTGTGGCTTTGGGGGCTTTTCTCACCTTTCTGGGTGTCCAAATTGTTCAAAAGTGGGCAGAGGTGGATCCCGACCGCCAAGTTCAGCGCCGCTACTTGCCCAGGGCTCATGAGGATGAAGATGACTAAGGAACTGGCAGACGGGCAACTAGCCCTCTCCAGGTGGTGGGGGCTGCTGGATGCCTAAGCGTTGCTTTACCTGTCTGATCACCTTCTGGTGAGAGCGGTTTTCTAGCCTCTCTAGGCCGATGGCGCCAGCCAGGATCCCTAACTGCAGGGCCAAGCTGGGCAAGGTGGTCTCTAGATCCCGCCCTGCCAAGGCCTGAAAGAAAAACACCAACGCACCAACTGTGGCCGAGAATCCCACCGCCAGGTAGATAAAGCGGCGCAAGCTGCGGTAGGGAGCGGCCACTTCGGCAAGCAACCTTGCCCGCTCCAGGGTGGGATCCCGGCTTGGTGACAGAGGTGCGCTGGCTTTGGGTGAAGGCTTGGAATGCAGTCCTGTCATTCTATACCTCCTCAGGCAACAGCAAGGGATCCCGCCCAGAAATTGCCGCCAGGCTTTCCTCAGCGGCCCGACAGGCGGCCAGAATGTCCTGCTCTTCTCCGCCCAAGTACACGCGGCCAAAGCTGCCAAAGGGCATTACCTCGAGGATGTTGATCCGGGCCGATTTTTCTGCCTCGTTGGCGGCCAGGGGAGCATAGCCTGCCGGCTGCACCTCCAGGATGTAGAGGGTTTGGCCCGCTAGGAGCATCTGGCCGCGGCGGAAACGGTTGATTAGCTGAGTCTGGTGGGGATCGATGTTGCGGATAATTTGGCTGGAGATGATGCGCGGCCTTAGGCGCTCCTTTTCGCTTACTCCCAAAGCCGCTAGGATGGCTTGCCCAGCCGTGCGGGTATCCCCCTGGTTGCTAGAGTGAACCTCCAAGAGGCCGTAGAGGCGCTCCACCACCTGCAACCCTGGCCTTACCGAGGTGGCTTTGAGGGCAATGTCCATGACGCGGTTGATCTCGATGCCGGGGGAGATTTCGACCCAAAGGGAAGTGTCCCCTGGCAGGGGCAAGAAGCCCTGGGCCACCGTGCCCAAGTAGGCGGCGTACTGGGGCTGGAGCCGATCCAAGAACACGTAGCTGCGTAGATCAATCCCCAAAGGAGTTCCCCCCTAGTTGCTTGGGCTCTGTAGGATGACAAGCTGGGAGTGGATCCCTATCTTCAGTCTCGCCTGGTCCGGCCAGCTTTGGAGAAGGGGGTTGGCGGGACTACAGGTCGCCCTGGGTCACTCCTTTCACCGGGCTCAGGGCTTCCAGAATGAGAGCCGCATCCACTTCCTCCAGAAAGCGCTGGGCCGCCGATTGGCTGTTTCCGACTGATGGTAGCTGTGAGGCGATGGCCTCTGTCAAATCCGCCCCAGCTGGAGGCGCAGATGGCGACGCCTTTCCCCCAGCGGCTGGAGCTGCGGAAACTCCTCCAGGATAGGAGCGGCGGCCTGGACATGGGAAGCCTCGACCAGAGCTGGTAGGTGGCTAGCGGCCCAGTCGGCGTGGATTGGCAGCCCAAGGGTAGAGACCCCTTCTAGGCCATAGCGAGCCAAAGGATCCAGCAAAGCCGACTTCGCCAAAGGTCAGGGAGCTGTGTAGCCCAGGTGGGTAGCTAGGATCGGCACTTTGCTAGCCTGCAACAGGAACTCCACCCAGCCGGGGCGGCCACGTAGCGGGTTTGCCGCAGCAGCAACAGCAGCAAGTCCTCTTGAGGATCGGCTGTGGGGCCTCGAGCGGGCTGGATGGTCCCTTTCGAAGGCTGAACCAAAATCGGTCACCTGCTTCCCTCCTACCTAGCCGACCGGCGACAGACCTGAGAAATGGCTAGATCCACAAGGGCTGAAACTGGGGACCCGGAGGCGCAGGGGCTGGCCACGATCCCAAGCCTCTCAAGGCCGCCGCAGCAGCAGGATTGCCGTCACCATCAACAGCGTTAACAACAGGCAAAGAATCAGGAACCCACTGAGCAACTGCGTTTGACTGGGGAAGAGCACCGCGCCAAAAAACCCTACGGCCAAAACAACCCCCAAGCTAAGGGTCAAGCCCAAGAGCATGGATCCCTGGAGGGTATTTTCCCGCCGCAGCACCCATTGCTGGCCGTTCCAGAACCAGATCTTGCGGTAGGGATAGGAAACAGCCAACTGCTCAATGTGCAGGCGGTCGGGGGTAATGGCGAAGATATGCTGGCAACGGCTGCACCCGAAGGCCTCAGTTAGGGTGATCAGGCGCAGCTGGCCTTGCTGGTAACACGGGCAGGGGTAGACCTTGGTGGGCTCGATGGGCTGAGCCACCCGCAGGGACGATTTCCGCCGAGGACACTTGCGGAGAGAAGAAAACGCCACAGCTCTCAGTTGGTGAGAAGTCGGGATCCCTCACATCTTAATCCCTAGCCAGGTTGATTCAAGCTACCCAGAGATGGTGGGCATAGCGCCAAGTGAGGATTTGGTTGAGGGCGAAAAAGATGAAAGCCAAAAGCGCATACCCCAGCTTTAGGGTATTGCCAAGATAGGGCCGGATCCGTTCGGGGATGAAGCTAAAATCGGTGTACTTAGCCCAATGCACCAACGCCAATACCTGCACGATGTGAACCGGCAAGCAGTAGCGGCTCATGCTTCGCTGACCCACCGCACTCCCCCCTGCTAGGGCAATATAAAACATCGACCAAGCGGCCAAATGAAACCCCAGCCTCTCCTGCCAGCACTGACTTTTACCAGCTGTAGCGCTGATCCCATCTATCAAACCAGTCACCAGTAGGGATCCCAGGGTGAGGGGAACAAACAGTTGACTGAGAGAAATTGCCCATATCTGGTCTCCCAAAGCCCTAGAAGGGGAAAACAGGGATTGCCAGTGGTCAATAGAAAAAAGGGGAGTGTAGGTGTGCGCTTGAACAATGGCTAGGTAATTAACAAAGCTGGAACCAAAGTAAGGCTGCATTTTCATGTAGAGATCCCAGCTTCCAAAGAAAAGCTGACAGTAGAGAAAAAAGCCTAGGCCCCCCAGCAAAGCTAGGCTCACTGTAGCCAGGTTCCAAAGCCAACGTCGGGATCCTGACCAGAGATTGAGAAGCGGAATCAAGGCTACGGGCAAGCCAACAATGCGAGTAGCACTCATCACCAAGCCGTGAACCCCGGCTAGCAGCATCAGCAGAGGACGCTCCCAGTGAATTGACCAGTAGAGAAAACCCAACAAGCTGGCTACAAACAAAGATTCGCTGTAGCCCACACACAGATAAAAGCTAGTGGGATAGGCCAGGATGAGCAAACTTGCCAAGATTTGCCAGACCAGGGGAATTTGCCAGCGGCGGTAAAACAGGAAAAGGTAAATCCACATCAGCCAGCAAAAGAGCTG
>NZ_JANSJL010000071.1:0-1646 GCF_047502745.1 Synechococcus sp. F70.1 | reverse complement strand
AGTTCCTGCTGGAGGACATCGAACGGGCGCGCCGCCTTCGCCAAAGTCCCGAATCGTAGTCTGCAACACCCAAACCTTATACCAACTGTGCAGCCAGAGTTCATAATTCCCCCCTCCTGCAGGTTCCCCCCGCTTCGCGAGGGGAACCAAGCCCATCGGTTCCCCCTACAGGCAGGGGGAACCTTAAGGAGGGGTCGTCAACTGCTGTTTTTTTGTGAACTTTGGTGCGCCGATTGGTATTACTCTAAGTATCGTAAGCACCCCACCGCCAACGCAAACATTAGCCCCGTAAGCCCCAGCAGCGCAGTCGGTCGGTAGCGTTCAGGCACAAGCCGCTCCCAGCCGAGCGCCCAGAAGACGCTAATCGGCAGCAGCGCGGGGTAGAAGTAGCGTCCCTGCGTCTGGAAAAACACGCGCACAAACAGCACGAAACTGACCAGCGTCAGCAGCAGGCACAGCCCCGCCAGCAGCAGCCACGCCCGCGCCCACAGAGGCGACGGCTCGCGCAGGCGCAATGCAAAGCCGACCATCGCGCCCAGCGTCAGCGCGCCCAGCCCGAAATAGACGCTGCTCGGCAGGAAGTTCGGCAAGCCTGTGTGCGCCGTGTCGGGCACACCGTAGGCAAACCAGAAACTGCGAAAAGTCCAGTCCGCTACCAACTGCGCGTACTGTCCCCAAGTCATCCCCTGATCGAGGAAGTCCTGCGCCTTCGCTGTGCCTGCGAACACCTCCAGGAAGGTGCGCCGCAGCAGCGGGTCGTCATACAGAATATAGTTGCGCACCAGCCACCAGCCACTGATGCTTAAGGTGAGTAGCAGCGCGAGAAAACCCATGCTCAATCCTGGAACCAAACTCCTGTATCGCATCCATCCCCACAAAAGAATGCCGAGCAGCATAAGTGGGATTAGCAGGATGCCCGTCGCTTTGGTCAGTACTGCAAGCCCTGCGAGGACAGGTACGGTTAGTAGGGGCGCACAGCCGTGCGCCCCTACATCCCTCTTCCCCTGCGCCTCTACATCCCTCTTCCTTGTAGTGGGAGAGGGGCTGGAAGTGAGGGCTTCAAAGGCGCGTGCGTTGCCCAAGTTCACCAGCAACCCATACAACACTGCTGCAAACAGCAGGTTGGTCAGCGCGTCGTTGCCGACCGCGCTGCCGATGGCGATGTGCATCGGCAAGAACGCCGCGAAGCCCATCCCTGTTAGCGCAAGCAGCGGGCGTTCGGGCGCGAGCCGACGCAGCGTCAACCATACCAGCCACATCACGCCCGCGCTGCACAGGGTAGATAGCAGGCGCACTGCCTTGCCCTCGCCCCCCGCCAGCGTGTAGACCGCTGCGGCAAGAAAGTAATAGAGCGGCGGCTGGTGCGCCTCGTAGCCGACGCCCGCGTAGCCCTCGAACTTCGGCAGTCGCCACTCCCGCGCGACATACGCCACATACTGGAAGTGTGCGCCCTCGTCGGGGGTGTTCGGATAGCCGTTGTTGCCGAAGGGAGTGGCAAGGTTGTAGGCAATCGCCAGCAGGCAGTGCGCCGTGAGGATGACCCACGGCGCATAGCCCAGCCACGACGGGGTCAGTAGCCCTTGCTGGCGAGGTATTTCGCGAGGTCGGCGACGCGGCATGAGTAGCCCCACTCGTTGTCGTACCAC
>NZ_JANSJL010000070.1:0-25575 GCF_047502745.1 Synechococcus sp. F70.1 | reverse complement strand
AGGCGATAGCCAATGTAGGCTACCCCCAACAGCCCCGCCAGGATCCACAGGAAAGTCGAGAAGGGTAGGAAGGAAAAGAAGACAACATAAACCCGGCGGCTGAGCCAAGAAAAAATCAGATAGGCTGCCGCTAAAAGGCCGATCCCTTGCAGCGTGCGAAAAGCTGGCACCCGCGAGAGGGGCATGCGCTGGCGGGCCACCCAGATGGAGGCGAGGAAATAGTAAGGAGGAACCAGCAACAGGAACATATTCGCCTGCTTCACCACCGCTGCCCAGCCGGCTGTGTTGGTGGCGTAGGCCAAGTAACCCGCCCAGAGGACAAGGCTTACCGCTGCCAAGCCGAGGTTTAGGCTGAGCAGAAACGGCTCTTCCCACTGCCCAGGGATCCAGTGACAGAGAACCCAAACCAACCAGGGGGCAGCAAAGAGCAAGAGGGCAATCGTCGAGCCGTTGTCGTTGAGCTGAGTAAAAAACGTTTCCAGGGTCATGGGGGCGAGGGGAGGGAAGGTGGGTTTTGCTCGATAGTAGTGTAATTCCAATCCAACGCTAACCCCCTCCCCACCTAGGGAAGGGGCAGCGTGCCTGAACCGGCTCCGACTACAAACCCTGCAGCACCGTATCCTGGCGCACCGAGAGGTTCTGGATGCGGGTATCCTGGGCAGCCGGGGTGTCGGCTTGAGTAAACACGCCGATTTGCCGCAAGTACCGAGCCAGAGCGTCCTGCTCGCTGCCAGGGGTATCGAAGGTGAGGCCGGAGCCGGGGGCCAAGTTCACCCGGTTGGGGTTGGACAGGCGCGGGAAGGGATAGTCATCCCCACCGTTGGCCAAGAAGTCCAGCGTCACCATGCGGAAGGTACGGCGGGGATCTCCCTGCAACTGGCCGTTGCGCACCACCACATCCGGGCCCCTGGGCGTATCCACCCGCAGGGAGATGACGCGGGATCCCGGTGGCCGCGAGGGATCGAAGCTGAAGGCAAAGCCGCCAATTTGCGGGAAGCGGCCTGGTGTAGCTCCCGGCTGGGTTTGGGCCACCCCATGTTCTACTATCTGCTTGAGCTCCTCGGCGGTGACAGTCACCAAGGACAGGCCGTTGTTGAAAGCAAGGGCAGTTTCAATATCCAATTGCGAAATTTGGCCCGCCTGCTTGCCAGCCTCAGGGTTGGCCACCGGAGGGATCCGCCGTACTGGCTCGCCGCCGCCGCCGCCGCTGGTAGCTCCAATGGGAGCGCGAATGCCGCCGCCGTTTTTGAGGGAGATGACGGTGGTGGGGTCAACAGTTCTGGCGTAGGCCAAGTTGGCATCAGCCGTGAGGTTGCCCAAGTTGGTTTCCTCAGTGCGCACCTCGGCCCGCAAGCCGTTGAGGAATTGGGTGGTAGAGCCAAAGGTACGGCCATCCTTGGCGCGGATGATGCTGCCGATTTCGTTGGCGATCCGCACCACCTCGGGATTGGGAGTGCCGCGCACGGCTGCCACCCCTTGGTCATCGGTGGCATAGGCGCCGCTCACTGGATCGATGCGGGCAATCACCCCGTTGGCGTCGAAGCTAACCACCAGGCGGCCCACGTAACGGTAGTTGGCGCCGGTGTTCACCACTGCCACCGGTTGACCGCTAGCCGAGGTGCGCAGAATGGGGTAGTCGCCCGTGCGCACATCCTCAGGGCGCAGGCGGTCAGTGGGCTTGGCAAGGACGCGGTGGGAGCCACCCGCAATGATGACATCGACATCCCGCAGCTGGGTGGCCAGGGTCACCTCATTCTGGAGTTGCTGCAGGTGGGCTAGGAGGATGATCTTATTGATGCCCTGCGCAGTGAGTTGGTTAACGAAGTTTTGGATGAGGGCAGCATTGACCTGGTCGGTGTCGTCCACCCTGCCTTCCACCCTCACCTCAGGGCCGGGGCTAGAAATAGCAGCTAGGCGCGTGGTCGTGGCCCCCACCAGGCCGATTCGCTCTCCTCCCACGGTAATCACCGCTGTCTTGACGATCTTGCCGCGGATGGAGCTGGCCTCTTGGCCATCGGCAGCAAAGTCAGAGCTGGCCAACTCGCCAGTGCCGCTGAAGCTGAGGTTGGCGCTCAAATAGGGAAAGCGGGCACCTGCGTAGCCGCGGCTGGTGTCGGGTCGGATCAAGTCGCGAATTTGGCGCGTGCCTTGGTCAAACTCGTGGTTGCCAAAGGCAGCCGCCTCAAAACCGATAGCGTTGAGGATTTCCATGTCGGCTTTGCCAGGGGTGCGGTCATACCGGCCCCGCAGCGAGGGATCCGCGCTGGCGTTGTAGAAGGGGCTGGGAATGTAGTTGTCGCCGCTGGAGAGCACCACCGTATTTGGGAATTGGGGGCGCAGAGCGTTCACCACCGCCGAGAAGCGCGGCGCATCTTGTACGGCAGCGATCGAGGCTTCCAAGTCGCTGGCATGTAGGATTTGCAGGGTAAAAGCGGGCGGCTGAGAGGAGAGCCTAACGTTGGGATCTGAGGCGATAAACCCTGCCCCGCCGCCGGCTGGAGGAACTGAGCTACTGTCGGTGGTACCGCAGGCGCTGGCCAGGCTCAGCAGCAAGCAGCACAGCCCAACCCGCAGGAACTTGGCCAGAGCGTTCAGCCAAGCTGGAAGCCCTCCCTCAGCAGGGGCAGCCCCTCGAGCACGGCAAGCTGGTTTCATGACAATTCCTTCACTCCATCCCCAAGAGAGGACGCATCCGCATTCACGTTACCAAGGCTGGACAGGAGATTTCGCTATGACCTGTTTAAGGTTAGGTCAAGCGCAGGTTAAGCTTCCCGGGGATCCCAGCCAAACTGCTGCAGATCCACCCGACCTTCGGCGTCAAAGGGGATCCCTTCAGCTTGGAGTAGGACTTTTTGCAAGTCGTCGTAGCCAAGGCGAAAGGGGGAGTAGGAAATGCGCCCTTGGGCGTTGATTACCCGGTGCCAGGGGATGTCGGTCTCTTGACCTTGCAGGCGAAACAGGGCATAGCCCACCTGTCGGGCATAGCCAGGACAGCCGGCAAGCCGCGCCACCTGCCCATAGGTAGCTACACGCCCCGGCGGGATCCGCCGCACGACTTCATAGAAGCGCTGGTAGAGGCTCACAGGGATCCCTCCCTAAACTCTGTAGACAATGGAATTGGCTGATGACGGGCACCGACCCTTTAACCTATGAGCTACCTAATTGCGGTACTGCCGGATCGCCTGGCTGCCGAGGCGGCCTACAGCGCCCTGGAACAGGCCGGTTTCCCCCTGGAGCGATTGCACCTACTGGGGCGAGGCTACAAAACTGCGGATGAGTTTGGGCTAATCGACCCGGCCCAAGCCGCGCGCCGCCAGATGCAGCGCCTGGCCATTTGGCTAGTGCCCTTTGGCTTTTTGGCTGGGGTGGGGTTCAGCGTCTTGAGTGGTTTGGATACCTTTGCCTGGGCGGGACCTATAGGCAACCATCTGATCGGCGGCCTGTTGGGTGCGCTGGGCGGGGCCATGGGCAGCTTTTTTGTGGGGGGCGGGGTGGGCCTGACCAGTGGCTCCGGCGATGCCTTGGCCTACCGCAACCGCCTCAATGCGGGTAAGTACGTACTCATTGTGGAGGAAGAGAATGAAACCCGCCTCCGCGAGGCCACGCGGATTTTGCGCCAGTTTGAGCCGGAGAACCTGCAGGGGTACAGAGAGCGCCCCTAGACTGGGAGATCTGGGCAGCTATTGAGAGAACTCAGGGAGGTCCAAAAGCATGTCTTGGCTGTGGCAGCAAGTCCCATCGCCGCTTAGGCGGTGGCGGAAGGAAGGGATCCCCAGCTTTGCTGCTGCTGGGGGTGCACTGGCAGTTACGGGGTTTTTTTCGCCGGCTTTTGCCCACCACGCCCTGGGGGGGAGACTGCCGGCAACAGCCTGGGAGGGATTTCTCTCCGGGCTGGCTCACCCTGTCATTGGCTTGGATCACCTGGCCTTCGTCGTGGCCATCGGTCTTGTGGCGGCGGGGCAGCCCTGGCGCTACGGGATCCCTTTGGGCTTTGTGTTGGCAGGTCTGGTGGGCACTGGGATCCACCTGGCCGGCTGGGATCCCCTGGGACTGACGGAGCTAGCCATTGCCTCTTCCGTGGTTCTCTTCGGCTTGCTGCTGGTGCAACCGCGGCAGATCCCAAGTTGGCTCTTGCTAATAGGGGGATCCCTGGCGGGGCTATTCCATGGCTATGCCTACGCCGAAACCATTATCGGCGCCCAACCCATGCCTTGGGTGGGATATCTACTGGGGTTGAGCACCGTCCAGTATGGGATAGCTCTCCTGGCCCTTTGGGCAGCAGAACGCTGGGGGTTGCGGATCCCTGGCTTAACTCGCTGGGCCGGCTGGGCGATTACAGTGGTGGGGGCTGCCTTCCTGATCTTGGCAGTGGTGGGCGCGTAAAAAGCGCTAATTTTGCTCCCTTGCGCTCGGGATCCCCGATCCGGTACAAGGATAACGGTGAAGATCTGTAAAACGAGGGGAGATCCCATGGAGCGCACCTTTATCGCCATCAAGCCGGACGGCGTGCAGCGGGGTCTAGTGGGCACCATTATCCAGCGCCTGGAAAGTCGGGGCTACCAATTGGTAGGCCTGAAGCTGGTGCAGGTAAGCCAAGAGCTGGCAGAAGCCCACTATGCTGAACACAGGGAGCGCCCCTTCTTCCCCAGTTTGGTAAAGTTTATTACCTCGGGGCCGGTGGTGGCTATGGTTTGGCAGGGCAAAGGGGTGATTGCTGCTGCTCGTAAGCTAATCGGCAAAACCAATCCCCTAGAAGCCGAGCCAGGCACCATCCGCGGCGACTTTGGTATTGACATTGGCCGCAACCTTGTCCATGGCTCTGATGGCCCGGAAACCGCCCAGCGGGAGATTGCCCTCTGGTTCCGAGATTCCGAGCTGGTGAACTGGATCCCTGCTGCCCAAAGCTGGATTTACGAGGAGCCCTAAATGCCAGAGAGCTCCAAGCCTCAAGATTCAAACAGCTGGGTTGGCATCACAATGAGGGTATTGCCCTTGCGATCGACCACGTATACCTCCTGGCCGGGTTGGATCTCCACGTCAGGAATACTGCATTTGGCGTTCCAGGTGGAGCCAAGATAGGAGACTCGCCCCTGCTTCCCTGGCGGAATGGCTGTAACTGCCCGCGCTTCCCGCGATTCTTTCAGGATATCCTCCAACTGGGCCGGGCCCTTAGGTACCAGGCGTTGGCTGAGGAGGATCAGCGCAATCGAGAGCAGCACCCAGGCCAAGAACTGGGCCCAAACCGGCAGCCCCCAATAAGCCAAAAGAGCAGTTCCCAGCGCCGCCACACCCGTTGGACCAGCCACCAGCCCCGGCAAAAACAGCTCAGAGGCAACCAGAAGCAAGCCAAAGGCAAGCCAAGGCCATACCATAGAGCCCAAGGATCCCACTACGTTTATTATGAGCCGCGGCACCTGGAGGCTGGGCAGGGACTAGCCGCCTAGGCGGTAGTTCTCCAAAAACTGCAAGGGATCTTCCTGGGGAGGAGTCTTGGGCAGGTTCCTGGACTCGGCAAGCCGCATGAGCGTCTCCCAGTCTGTATTCATGATGAAGTCCACCGCTCGACGGGCTGCCTCTCGGTGGGGGCAGGCCTCGCCCAGGACACATCCATCCCGGCACAGCGTGGCGCAGTCGTGCTCAAAGCTCTGGGGATCCGGGCCAGCCATAGGGTCTTCCTCTCTTGCGGTTTCATCTTCTCTTTAGGATACCTGAAGAGAATCTTGCGCTTGCCGGGGATCAGAGCTGGCGGGGATAGGGTAGAGGGGGTGAGGAGAGCCGCTCAAGAGGAGCAGCAATTCCATGGAGTTTGCACAACTGCAGGCCCTAGTAGAGCAGGCCCTAGAAGATAGGAAGTTAACCCGCACCGAGTTGGAGCAAATCGTCAGCGCTATCCGCTCCGATGGCAAAATCTCCCCCGAGGAGCTGCGCTTGCTAGAGTCCATCCGCGAGAAGGTGCTGCACCGGGAAATTCAGGTAGTGGAAACCGCCGATTGAGCTCCCTTTCGCAAGTAGAGGGTGACTTCGCTGCGGTTATGGAACAGGTGGCGTGCCCTCACCACGGCAAAGGTGCTGCTTAGGATATCGAGCGTTTGCTGCAGCACCCGCAGGCGGCGGCGGGAGGGAAGTTTTAAGGTCATCAGGGCTGCCCCCTCTGGCTCCAGATGAGGGGCAAAGGCTGTCATCAGGTGGGCAGAGGTGCGGCCATCCAGGCGCATGTCGTTGAGGATGAGGTGAAACCGCTCCCTACAGCGGGCCAGGTAGGCTTGAGCGCTGAGGCGATGGTAACAAATGCCGGCATCGGAGTGGAGACGCTCGTCCAATGCCGCCGGATCCACCGCTGTTACCTCCTGCCCGTAGAGGCGCAGGATGCGCGACCATCCCCCTGGCGCTGCCCCCAGATCTAAAGCCCGCCCTCCTGGCTGCAAAGGGATGTGGAACACCTGGATGGCTTCCAGCAACTTGAACTCAGAGCGGCTAATCTGACTGGGATCGCGGCGGAAGCGATGGATGCCGCCCGCCCAGTTGGAGAGGTTTTGCTCAGCCAGCGACAAGCCTAGCCAAACTCGGATCCCTGTCGAGTTAGCCAGGATCACCACCGAGATCACCTGTTGGGGATCCCTGACCTGCAGCGGCGATCCCACTGCCGCCACTACCTGGGCTGCCAGGGCTTCGTTGATCTGAAAGGGCTTGAAGTTGAGCTTGCCAAATAGGCGCGTCTGTACGGAAAAGCTGAGGGCCGGGTTGATGGCGGCCAGCAGCTCTTCATCTAGGCGGAGTCCTGCCAGGGATCCCTCGTCCAGCCAAAGCTCCCGCTGGATGGGACAGATGTGGCGCAAAAAAATAGGTGGGTTGGCCTGCCAGCTCTGGGCAAGGTCGGCAAAGGAACGCCGGCTGCACACCCACATCAACCCCGTGGCCTCGGGAAGGAGCTGGACGACGGCCTCTGGATCCGCAGCCACGATTTCCCGCCTTGCCAGATCCAGAAACTTTGGGTCAGCGCTGCCCAGCCACTGGTGGGTAGCAGGGGAAAGCGACCTGCTCAGCGGGCTCCTCGCTGCCATCGCAGGTAGGGCAAAGAGGCAGCTACCTCCTGAATGCGGTCGCGGGCAGCTAGCAGCTGCGCCGTGGCATCCCAAGTGCCCTGCACCAGCATCTGCCAAGCCCCCTGGGGGATCTCGACGGCGGCGGCTTTGTCTTCCCAGCGCACCTGTTTGTTGAGGAGATCCAGCGTTAACTGGAGCTCTGGGTTTCTGGCCACTGCCTCTTGGAGAGTTTGAATCACGCTCGCAGGCGCTGTGACACAGGGGATCCCTAGAGTCAGGCAGTTGCCGAAAAAGATCTCGGCAAAGCTTTCGCCAATGAGGGCTCGAATCCCCCACTTGGCCAGGGCTTGGGGGGCATGCTCTCGACTGGAGCCACAGCCAAAGTTGGCGTTGACCAGTAAAATCTCCGCACCCTGGTACTGAGGCAGGTCAAAGGGGTGCTGGCCAGCCGCTTGGGCGCGGTCGTCAGCAAACACGTGCTGGCCCAAGCCATCAAAGGTGACGCATTTGAGGAAGCGGGCCGGGATGATCCGGTCGGTGTCAATGTCATTGCCCACCAGCGGGATCCCTCGGCCTGTGATGCTTAAAACTTCGCTTGCCATGCAAACTCTTGCGGGAACTTCAGCCTCAGCCTAGAGATTGGCTAACGGTCAGAAGCGGCGGTAGAGCTGGTTCTCCAAGTTGCGCACTTGTCGCTCCAGGCGATCCAACCGCCCGCGCAGCTCGTCCATTTCCGACTGGCAAGGCACGCCTAAGTCCTGCAAAACGTTGCGCACCTGCCGCTGCACGTAGGATTCCAGGTTGCTCTGTTCAGATTTCACCTGGTTGAGCAGGTTGTTGAGGAGGTTAGAGGCCTCTTCTGAGCTAAGCTGCCCCTTTTGCACCAGCTCATCGGCAGCCTTCTTCAACTGCTCCGCTAGCAGCGTAGTGGTGCCAACGCCCACGAGCAAGAGCTGACGTAAGATACTGTTGTTGTCCAATGCTGCCCTCCCGAGAACGCTTGACCAACGGCACGGGTCTCCATGACCAAAGACCGGATTTCCAGCCCCCTTCTTCAGGACGGTTTCTGCCATCATAACAAATGGCCTCTGCCAACTCAAAAGAGTACTTGGGCTTCGGCCCAGAACTGTTGCTGGCAGCGCGGAGCGCCTGCAGGAATCCCTGCTTTCTCGAGCAGTGAAAACGCCAAAGCGCTAGCAACAGCGTTGAGCATTCCCCAAAAGATGCGGGAAGATCAGGAGTAAGGGACCGGGATCCCACTACTATCTCGTTTGCTGAGGAAACCCAATGCACGACCTGGACAGTTTGCCAGAACCGGTAGCCAATGCCCTGATCAAAAGCCTGCTTACGGATCTGGAACGGTTGATCAACCAGCATGGTTTGTCCGAGGTTTTGGTGGGGTTGGCCATGTATTGCAATGTGCAGTTCAAGGCCAAGCTCAATAAGCCCAACCGCACGGAGAAAGATGAGGAGCTGGGGTTTTACTTCCGCGACGCTGCCAAAGCCCTAGAGGTAGCAGCCAGCCTCACCTACCGCACCATCGATCGCTCGCGGCCCAGCCAGCCGGCCCAACCCAACGCCTAGACACCAGCGATCTTGCCGTCATCCCCAACTGCTCTCCTTGAGGGAGAGGGGAAGGGATTTAGGCTGGCAAGAGATCCCTTGCAGTTTTTATCCTGGTGGGCAAAAGTCTAGCGAGGCCGAGCGTGAAAATTGTCTGGGAACGCAGCATTTACGCGGGCAATGGCCGCGTGCCCTGCATTATCTGCGGCGGATGGGTCACCCCTATCCAGAGGAAGGGGCAGCAGGTGCTGCTGGCGGTAGTCTACAACGACCGCGGCCAAATCTATGGCGAGATCTGCCGCAGTTGCCTTAGTCTGGGGGCCAAGGGCATCAAAGAGTATCTCCGAGAGCGGATTGCCCGCCTGCGCAAACAACTGGAAGACTTGGAAGAGCTGGAGCAGGGAGAGGTGCAACTGCCCACACTGGAGCAGGAGTTGAGTGCCTACTTGGATTGACAACTACACCTTCTGCCGTTCAACCGGGATCTTCAGCCAACGGCTCAGCTCCGCGGCCAGCCACTCCAACTCCGGCTCCTGCAGATCTCTTAGCTCGTACTTGCGGATGCCTGCCCAGATGTTCAACTGTGGGCTTACCTCCACCCAATTCCCATCGGAATCCTGTCGGGTATGGCGCGGAATCAGCTCTAGCCGGTCAATATCCCATCGCCGACTGGGGGGAACATTGCGAAACCTCAGGCCAAACACCTCGTGAGCCAGGCGAATGTATTTTGTGTCGATCCGTAGGTGGACTTTGCCGAATAGACCGTAGAGGATCCCGCCCACCATCCCCAACCCCACCCTCCAGAAGGGCAGGGTGAACAGGCCAACCACCAAATTCTCCGGAAAAGGCGCAGGCACAACCCACGTGATCGTGGAAGTGGAAAAGGTGCTGACGATGACGGAGTTCCAAACGATGGCGGAAAGCAGCAACACCAAAACACCGGTTTTCCGGGCCGGGATCACCACCTGAAAGGTCTGTTCGGACTTGTGCAGTTGAATCCGGCTGCCTGCTGGCTGTCGAGGAGGGACTGCTGCTGCGTCTGAGGGAATCAAGGCGGGACGACGATCCAAATGCTCCAGCGCCTCCAGGGCCTGCCGGGCGGAAGCGGGACGATCTGCCGCCAAAGGTTCCGTCATCCACCGCAGCCAGTCGCGAAAGGGCGGGCTCAGGTGCACCGCTTGCTCGAACACAATCCGGGCTCCCTCCTGGGGCAAGTCCGCCGGGTGTTGGCCGGTGAGCAGGTGAATCAGGGTGGCACCCAGGCTGTAGAGATCGGAGGCGGGCACAGTTCTGCCGCCAAATTGCTCCAGGGGCATGTAGCCGTAGCTTCCCACCACAGTGTAGGATCCCTGCTCCCGGGGGGCAGCCGCCTGCACAGAGCCAAAATCCACCAGGTACACCTGCCCGTCGGCTGCCAACAGAATGTTGCTGGGCTTGAGAGCCCGGTGGATGACCGGCGGATGGAGTTCGTGGAGGTAGATGAGGATGCGTAGCAGCTTCTGCGCCAAGTCGCGCACCTCCGGCTCAGCAAAACGCCGCCCTCGCTCCATCCACTCCTGCAGGGAGGGAGCCTCGATGTAGCTTTGCACCAGCGCCAGGCCGCGCCCCCCTTTCAGAGCAATCTCAAAGCAATCGCGGTACCGGGGAATGGCTGGGTGGGAGAGGGTCTGTAGGACTTGGGCTTCCCGCTCAAACAGCTTCAGATTGTCCCAGTTGAAATCCGGCCCAAACAGGAGCAGCTTGATCACAACTGGCTCTGAGGTGAGGAGATCCCGTGCCAGGTAGGTGTGTCTGCCGCTGCGCTTGCTCAGCCGCCGCTCCAGCTGATACCGCTGGCGCAAAACGGGAAGCTCTGAAGCCATACTCCTTTGCTGCTGGGGCCCTTTTTTTGCTCAGCTCCATAGTAGCCGCTCACCCAAACCCACCTGCAGCAGGCTAACGGCACCAAGGGCAGCCGTGGGCCGTTGGATTTGCCCTAGCCGGTCAAAAACTTGGCCCCTAGGCGCGAGGAGAAAACTTCGTAAATAACCGTCAAAGGTTGGCCTCGGTGCAGCAAAAGATAATGCCTAGCCCAGAAAGGGCCAGGACAGTTGAGCAGCCGGGCAATGGGCTCAGCTTCGCCGTAGTAGAGGCGACGCACCTCGCGAAAGGTCTCCAGTTTTTCTTGGATTAGATTTTGGCCGATGGGCAAATCGGGATGGGGCAAGTATTGAGCCAGATGTTCCGCGTTCCACCAAGAGGTGGCATAGAGCAAGGGCTGTTGCGAGGCCGCTCCGCCCAGCCAAACCCGCCGCCGCATCAAGGGGGACCCCAGCCGCGCCAGATCCCTAGCCAGTTGTGGCATGGACTTGGGGACAGCGCTTTGCTCGGCCAGCAGCTCGACCTGGGCCGTATCTAACAGATGGGCCTGAATTGGTTCCAGGGTCAGAGTGGCCAGATTGCGAGTGGTCAAGCCATCCCCCAGCAGCAACAACCGCAACAAGGGATCCACCCCTAGCAGCTCCGGCTGAAGGGGGTCAGCCTCTCCCTGCCACTGCAACCGCAGCGGCCACCACTCGGCTTGACCCATGTTGCCTAGGAAAGTCTCCTTGGCAGAGCCAGCCGAGGGCCAAGGGGATACTGCCCCAGGAGCATGGTCGATGGAGAGAGGGGGAGAAAGTTCCAAGATGGCGGTGCGGTTGTGAAGTTCTGTATCGACCCCTAGTCTAGCCCACTCCCCCTCTCCCCTCCGAGGACTTTCCTAGCTCGTGCCCGGCTGAATCAGCAGCCGCACCACCCAGGGGACGACCACGATGACGCTAATCAGACGAGCTAGGTGCATAACTACCACCGTGCTGGCCTGGGCCCCCATGTCCAGGGCAATTAAGCTCATATCGGAGATACCCCCTGGGGCCGTGCCCAAGATGGCAGTAAGGCGCTCGATCCCCAACCAGCGGGAGATCAAAAACCCCGATAGAACGCCGGTGCTCACCGCAATCACGGTACACACTAGGGCTGGCCGCCACAGATCCTTGAGGGCGAGCAATGTCTCGGCGGTAAGCTTACTGCCCAAGAGAATACCCAGTATCACCTGCAGGACAAAGCGGATTCCAGGTGGAGGAGTGGGAATCGGGATGGCCCCCCAGACATTGACCAAGCCGACTGCCACCATCGAGCCTACTAGAGCTCCTGCTGGCAGCCTCAGCTTGACTGCAATCAAGGCACCTGCCAACCCAATCAACACCGTCCAGAGATAGCTCATCATTGCGGCTTGGCCTCAAGGCAAGAGGATGACTAGCAGTTGGGGTTGGGCCTGCTCCCTCCACGGCATTCAGCGCAGATGCCGTAGAAGTCAAGCACATGGTACTCGATAACAAATTGGTAACGGCTGGCAATCTGCTCCTCTAGATCCCCCACGGGACAACCTGACAGAGGCACCACCCGCCGACATTCAGTGCAGATCAGGTGATGGCGACTGTGGCCGTTGCTGGGCAGAAGCTGGTAGTAGGTTTGCTGATCCCCCAAGTGGACGGCCTGCAGCTTGCCCTCGTTGCGCAGCGCCTCCAAGACCCGATAGACAGTGGCCAAGCCCACCGTGTGGTTGGCATTGCGCAGCTTCAGGAAAATCTCCTGGGCCGAGAGGGGCCGCTCGCTTTGCTCCAACACCTCCAGGATCAATTTGCGGTTGCGGGTCTGGCGGGAGGAGGACATGAGCCTTTTCCCTTGGGGGTTACTGGGAGAGTCAGCGCTCAGCGTCGGCTTCAGCTTTCATGCGCTCCAGGGTTTGGTGCATTTGGTCAAACATTTGGCTAAGAGAGAGCCCTAACCCTCCCAGTTGGGTTTGCAATTGCTTAATGGTCAGTTGGGCCATAAAATCGTCGGAAAGCTCCAGCCGCTTCATGAAAATGCGCTGGCGCTCCAGCAACTCTTCCATGTGCTGGATAAAGATCTTTTTGCCTTCCCGGTCAAATTGACCGTAGCGCTCGCCAAGTCGCATCAGGTTTTGGAAATCCCGAAACAGTTGCTTAGCTTCTTCCTGAACAATCTCCGAGTCGAAGAAGCCCATGGCTTTCCCCTTGCCCCCAACAAACGACATTCGATATACCTATCCTATCCGATTGCCTTGGGGAATGCAGGCGTTGCTATCTTCTGGCCAGTACGGGATCCCGTCCTGCAGGTAATTATTGGCTATGCTCCTCCTTCCCTGTGTTAAGGCTTACACTCAGCCGGCTTTGGCCCAGCAGTGGTGCCAACGGGTGCAGGGATCCCGGCCTCTGTTTTTGGCCTGCCTGGGGTTTACGGAAACAGCCCTTATTCCAGGCATCTCTGCTGCTGGCGCCACGCCCTCTCTGCGGCGCTACACCGCCCTGGCTGATGGGGAGGTGCTGCTGACCGGCCGTTCTTGCCGCTTGCCCACCTCGCCCGAGGGCTATCCCTCGCCGGTGGTCATCAGCCGCGCCATCTTAAGCGAGCTAGGGATCCCCTGCCGCGTGTTCGACTGTGGTCTGCTAGAGCCTTTGCCAGGCGCAGAGAAGGTGCCTTCTGGAGGGCCAGCCCGCTGTCTGAGCACCGGCCAGGCCTTGTCCGTGGAACAGGTGAGATCCCTGTGGCAGGAGGGGTATGAGCGGGGATCCCAACTGGAAGCCAGCTACTGGGTCGTCGGAGAGTGCGTGGCCGGCGGTACTGCAACAGCGCTGGCGGTGCTGCTAGGGCTGGGCTGGCAGGCAAACGGCATGGTCAACAGCAGCCATCCAGTTTGTAACCACGCCCAAAAGCTGGCCTTGGCCCAGCGGGGTCTAGCCAATCTCTCCCCCACTGCCCCTGCGCCAGAGGTAGTGGCTGCCGTGGGGGATCCCGTGCAACCCTTCATCGCCGGGTTAGCCATGGCAGTAGCCCAGCGGGGGCCGGTGCTGCTGGCGGGAGGAACGCAAATGCTGGCAGTGCTGGCCCTAATGCGGCGCTGGGGAGAAGAGGAAGGGATCCCCTGGCCCCCTGAAAACGTGGTGGTAGGCACCACCCGCTGGGTGGCGGAGGATCCCTCTGGCAACACAGTGGCTCTGGCGGAGCTGTTGGGCAATGTCTGCCTCTTGGCCACCCAACTAAGCTTTGCCCAGAGTCGCTACTCCTCTCTTCAAGCCTATGAGCGAGGCTATGTCAAAGAGGGAGTAGGGGCTGGCGGCCTAGCGATTGCCAGTAGCCTGTATGCTGGCTGGGGTCAGGCAGAGCTATTGGCTGCCGTTGAGCGCAGCTACGAGCACCTACTGCTTCAGGCCGGCTCCAGCGGAGCCATCGTCAGACCCTCCCGCAGCAGCTGCTGATGGTAGAGCTCCGCTTGCTCCTGTGGGCCGACCCAGACAACGGCCTGCCCTTCCCTGTCCACCTGCATGGTCAGTTGCCGCGCCAAGGGCAAAGTCATGCCGGGGATGTACTTGAGCAAGCATTCGGTAACGTGTTGGAAGGTGTTGATATCGTCGTCTAGGACGATCACTTTGTAGTTTGGGTAGGGCTTGCGAATCCGCCCTGTTATCGAAGACAACTGCTCCAAAGCACGGGTTGGAGTTTCTGTGATTGCGGTCATAGCAGCTCAGGGTGAGACAACCTCTAGGTGCTTGTAACCAATAGCCCAGCTTCCAGAAGCGGCCGCTTGACCACTCAAGCCAAGCTGCGAAAGCCGCCTGCTTGTGATTACTACTACTAGCTATTTTTAGCCAGTTTTGTAGCTATGGTCAGCCTGCGCCTGCCTGCGGATTCCCGCACCAGTTTGCAGCTAGGGCTCTTGCGGAAGCGCTAAATATCACGCGGATTCTGGCAGCACATCAAGCCCTAAGAGGGCCGTCGTTCTTGGCCTTGGGCAAACTGTTGCAGCTGCCGCAGCATTAGCAGGTGGCCCAAGCCTAGGGGCAGGAGCGAGACGGCCTCTACCCGCAACTGCACCCAGCCGTTCCCCCACCGCCAGTCGCAGTAGCCATCGGCACCACCCCACATCACCAGCCGCAGCCGTTGGGGCAGCAGGATTTCCACCTGGTGCAGGATGGAGATAGGGCCCCACTGGGCGGCAAAGGTGCTGCCTTGCTCTAGCTTGGGGGGAAGGGATCCCTGCAGTTGCTGCGGCCAAATCCACTGCTGCAGAAGTTCCACCTCTGTTAGGCAACGCTGCAGAGTCGAGGAACTGGCCTCGACAGCGATGCGGATAGTGGAGGACTGGAGCGTTCCTAGCATATAACCCTGGAGCCAGGGCACAGGCTGGTCAATACCCCTGAGTCTATCCTGTGCTGATTGCTAGAGATCTGCCTTTGAAAGCCCCTCGTCCCCACTTGGTGGCCATCTTGGCCCAAAGTTTGGATGGCAAGCTCGCCGCCCACCGCGGGCAAAGGCCCCATTTCCCTAGCCCTGAAGACTATCGGCACCTGGAAACCCAAGCTGCTCGGCAACAGGCTTTAATCATGGGGGCAGCCACGCTGCGGGCCTACGGCACTGCTCTCCGCCTGCGGGATCCGGAGCTCATCCAACGCCGAATTGCACAGGGTCTCCCCCCTCAGCCCCTGACGATCATCTGTTCCGGCAGCGGCGAGATTCCGGAAGAGCTGCCGTTTTTTCGCCAGCCCCTCACTCGCTGGCTGTGGACGACGCCGGCGGGCTCTCGCCAGTGGCAGGGACGGCCCGATTTTGCCGAGATCTGGGTGGCCGCGGATTGGGATTTGACCGCTCGCCTAGCCCGCCTGCGGCAGCGGGGGATCGAACGGGTGGGCCTCCTGGGCGGGGGGCGGCTCTTGGGGGCGTTTTTGCAGGCGCAAGCCTTGGATGAGCTGTGGGTGACGCTGGCGCCAGTGCTGCTGAGTGGCTACGCTGATGCCCCGGCTAGCATCGAGGGCTGGCAACTGCAGGGATCCCCGCCCCGCCTGGAGTTGCTTGAGTGCCGCCGCGGTTCCCAAGAGCTGTTTTTGCACTATCGAGTTGAGTGGAGCTGAGGGAGCAGTCGAGAAAATTTTTTTGGACACATTGAGATTTCCCAAAAATCCACAGGTTTTCCCCAGACTTTCCACAGGCAGGCGGGTTGTTTTCTACAACGTCTTTCGCTCTAGAAGCCGCCTCGAAGGGTTCTGTGGAAAAGTTGCCCTTGCTAAGGTTCACGCGATTACACCTTGAGAAACGTAACGGGATCGCGCCGCTTTTTCCGATCCCATCAAGGCCACGGGAGAGCTCTGGTTCTGTTGGATACTCCCGCCTAGGATTGACATCCCCCCTAGGGTAGAGGGCAGAATAGCCCCACCCGAGGTGAGGAGGAGGCTTCCCCGGCAGCTGCTAGGACCTCCTCAGCCGCTTGCAGGCGGCCAATGGGCAAGCCCTTTTACCCCGTTTCTTGAGGAGCCCGTGCGGTCTTTGAGGTACCCAAGTTAGAGGACTGGCTTAGCTTGTTCAATTCCTTCCTAGGCCGGCTTAGCTGTGGCCCAGGGTAGAGACTCTTTTTGTTGCGACTGTTTGAGTGTTGACTTTAGGTAGGTGGTTGAGCTATGGATTCTCCTACCGTCAGCATTTCGAGCGAAATTCCCAAGGAGCTCCACGAGACCCTCAAAAACTACCTCTCTCGTCATCCCGACTGGGATCAAGATCGGGTTGTAACAGCAGCCCTCTCGCTGTTCTTGCTCCAAAGCGGAGATGCCGATCGGCGCGCTGCGCGCATCTACCTAGACAGCCTCTTTCGCCGCAACTAGGCTAAGGCTGTCGGAATCCCAACTTAGGGCTATTGGGAACGTCCTGTTAACCCCGGTAGGTCAAGCCGTGCCACAGGGCTTTGGTCGAGGGAAAGGCAAGCGGCAGGTGGCTGGGCCTCAGAACTTAGGACAAGGAGCCAGCCTGCCCTCTTTCCCCTCCCCAGAGGCGGCTCTGGCTTTGGTCGAGCGCCACCGACAAGCAGGGGATCTGGGGGCGGCGCTGCGCCTTTGTCGACAGCTCACCCGCGCCCATCCGCACCTGGCTGCTGCCCAAGCGCTGCTGGGATCCCTCTATCTGCAAATGGGAGATCCCCGTCAAGCCTTGACCCCCCTACAGTTGGCTGTACACCTGCAGAAGGACTGGGTGCCTGCCTGGCAGGAGCTGGGCGATGCTTGGATGCTGCTGGGCGACCCGGCGGAGGCAGCGCGCGCCTATCAGGAGGGGTTGGCCTTTGCTCCCGGCAATGGGCAACTGCTGTTTCGGCTGGGCAGTTGTTGGCTGGCCTTGGGGCAGCGGCAGCGGGCAATTGCAGTCCTGCGCCAGGCTGCGGCAGCGCACCCTCCCCAGCCCTATGCTCTAGCCGCCTTAGGCAATGCGCTGATGTTCGAGAACCAGCTTGAGGAAGCTGAAGGCTGGTTTCGCCAAGCCCTTGCCCTGCTGCCCCAGGAGGGGCGGATCCTCGTCAACCTCGCCCACTGCCTCCACCTGCAAGATCGTCTGGAGGAAGCAGCCGACTGCCTGCAACAGGCCATCCTGCTGCTGCCCAAGGATGCTCAGCCCCACAACAACTTGGGCACGATCCTGCAAGAGCAAAACTGCCTCGAGGCCGCCCTTGAGTCCTATCGGCGGGGCTTGCAACTAGCCCCTGATTCGCCGGAGATCCACTACAACCTGGCCACTGCCCTGCTCACCCTAGGCCGCTACAAGGAGGGGTGGCGGGAGTACGAATGGCGGCTGCAGCGCCAGGGGGCGGCCTACCCCCGCTTTCCCCAGCCTCTGTGGACGGGATCCCCCTTGGGCCAGCAGACTCTGCTCATCTACGCCGAACAAGGTTTGGGGGACACCATCCAGTTTGTGCGCTACCTGCCACTTTTGGCTGCAGCCCATCCGCAGGCCTCCCTCTACTTTCGCTGCCCGCCATCTCTAGTCGAGCTGCTGCGGGCCTCCTTTCCTCAGGTTCAGATTATTTCGGAGACGGATCCCCTGCCTCCCTTCGACTGGCACCTGCCCTTGCTCAGCCTGCCCCATCGCCTAGGCACCACTCTGGAGACAATCCCTGCCTGTCTTCCCTACCTGGTCTGTCCCCCGGAGAGCTCCGGATGGCCAGAAGAATGGCCTGAGGTTCCTCAGAAGGGGATGAAGGTAGGGCTGGTGTGGACCAGTGGCCGCCGCGCCGATCTTGCCCTCAACCGGGTGCAGAGGTTAAAAAGCTGTCCCCTCAACCTCTTTCTCGAGTACCTTGATCTGCCTCAGGTGCAGTGGGTTAGCCTGCAGGTGGGTGAAGATCTAAGCCAGCTAGAACCCCTCCTCAAGCAGCACCAGGTGGTGGAGCTGGGATCTCGTTTCCGGAATTTTGTTGATACTGCTAGGGCAGTTGCCCAGTTGGATCTGGTGATTAGCGTCGATACCGCCGTTGCCCACCTAGCTGGGGCGCTGGGCAAGCCCGTGTGGGTTCTACTGCCCTTTGCAGCCGATTGGCGCTGGCTGCTGCAGCGACAAGATAGCCCCTGGTACCCCGGCGTAATGCGCCTATTTCGCCAAGAAGCCCGCGGCAACTGGGTTGAACCGCTACAGCAGATGCGAAGGGCCCTGAAGGAGCACTTGACAGGGATCCCTTCTTAGCCCTCTCCTTTTTCTCCCTTTGGCACGATGCGCTGAAACAGATAGCCAGTACCGCGGGCTGTCAGGATAAGCTCAGGGTTGCTTGGGTCATCCTCCAACTTAGCCCGCAGCCGCGAGATGTGGACATCCACCACCCGCGTATCCACATGGCGCTCTGGGGTATAGCCCCATACCTCTTGCAGGATCTGGGCGCGGGAAAACGGCTCCCCCGAGCGGCTGACCAACAGCTCCAGCAAACTAAACTCCATTCCCGTCAGGCGGATGCGCTCGCCCCGCTTGTAAACTTGGCGCTTGTTGGTATCAATGCAAAGATCCCCAACCTGGATAACCCCAGAGCTAGGGATCCCCTCATGGCTAGACCGGGCCACCCGCCGCAGCACCGAGCGAATGCGGGCCTCCAGCTCCTTGGGTGAAAAAGGCTTGACCACGTAGTCATCCGCCCCCAGTTCCAACCCAGTAATGCGGTCGGCCACATCCCCCAGAGCCGTGAGCATGATGATGGGGATGTCGGACTCTTTGCGCAACTCTTGACAGACCCCATAGCCATCCAGCTTTGGCATCATGACATCCAGCACCACCAGGTCGGGATGCTGCTTGCGGAAGACCTGCAGTGCCTCTTCGCCGTCGGCTGCAGTAACCACCTCGTAGCCGATCATCGAGAGGCGAGTTTCCAAAATGCGGCGGATGCTAGCCTCATCATCAACCACGAGAATTCGTTCTTTACGCTGGGCTTCCACAGTGCTGCAACTCCTGTACTTCACTTCTAATAACTTGGCTTGGAAAAGTTAGGATGAAGGCTACCTCCTGCCACCGGCGAGCAGGTGACGGAGGGATGTTTCTGGACAAGCAGACTCGGCCTCCCCACGGAAAGCTGCCAAACCCATGCTTAGAAATAGAAACTGCAGCCCAGGACACCCCCCACTAAGGAACTCAGAAGGCCTGTTTGGCAATAGGTTGGAAAGACACCGGCTTTCCTTCCCTTTAGCTGTTGCTTTCTCTGCAAACCCTCGCAGCTGACCGCGGCTAAAGCTGAGAAGCCCTTGTTAACCTTGTTAAGAATTTACCTCATAGAACCTAGTGTATCATCTGGAAGCAGCTACTTAATCCACCCCAGAGCTCTATTCTGCCGCCATTCGGCTCAACTTGATACATTTCTTCACAACTTCTTCAGCCGGCCGCCAATTCTTTTGGAATTGCCCTCAGAAAAGGTTGGGGCAAGGGGGGATCCCTGGTCGTTTGCAGTGGGGAAGACAACTGCAGCGCCGGCAGTAGGGTAACAGCCAGCTAGCAGGCGGGCAGACCGGATTTCTCGCTCGGCATGCTGCTCCAAAATTTGGCGCAGCAAGCGCTCTGCCCCTAGCCAAGCGGTCAAAGGCAACGTTCTGTCGGCCAGCGGTGGCAAGGTGGGGTTGGGCAGGGATCCCAGGGCCTGCAGGACGGCACTGGAGAGCCGGGCAAGGGAGGTGGGCTGCTGGGCTCTCTGACAGGGCTCGCAGATCAGGCCGCCCAGGTTGGGACAGAAGAAGACCTCGTCCGCCAACTCCCACCCACAGGAGCAACAGGCTTGTAGCGAGGGGGCAACCCCCCCCACCGCCAAAAGGTGGTAGAGCCCATGGACAAGGAGCGGCAGAACTGCCTCTTGTGTAGGGGCCTGCTCGATGCGCTGCAAGTGTTCTACCAAAAGCACAAACAGCTCTTCCTGAGCCTGATCTGGCAGGGCCAACAGCAAAGCCACCTCTGCCAGGTACTGGCCGGCTGTGAGGTGGGCCAAGCTGCGGCCCAGACGGGGAAAACTCTGCAGGGTTTCTGCCTGGACAATGCGCTGCAGACGCTGGGAGGCATCGGCTTGAGCTGACCACCGCCCCCGAACAAGCAGCAGGTCGTTAATGACAAAGGGCTCCAGTCGCCCTCCCCACTTGGAAGACGGCTTGCGGGATCCCTTGGCTACTGCCCGCACCAACCCCTGCTCGCGAGTTAGGATGGTAATGACCCGATCCGACTCCCCCAAGGGGATGCCTTTGAGAGTGATGCCGGTAACCCGGTAGGTTTGCCCGCTCATGCTCTGCCAGCTTCCCTAGCCTGCAGCTCTTGCATTAGCTCCAACCCCCAAGAGGTGCCGATCCGGGTGGCTCCTGCGGCAATCATTGCCTCTGCCTGAGCCAGAGTGCGAATGCCGCCTGAAGCTTTCACCCCCACTCGGCCCCGGCTAAGCTGCGCCAGCAGTTGCACATCTGCCAAGGTTGCCCCTCCCATCCAGCCGGTGGAGGTCATCAAAAAGGCAGCTCCCGCATCCATGCAGATCTCCGCAGCCAGCTTTTTTTCCTCCTCATCGAGCTGGGCCGTCTCCAAAATGGCTTTGACGCAAACTCCCGTCTCCTCCACAATTTGGGCAATCTCGGCATGGAGCCAATCCAGCTCCCGCGCCTTGAGCCAGGCTAGGTTAATGCGAACATCCAGTTCCTGGCATCCCTGCTCCACAGCCAGTTGAGCTTCGTAGAGTTTGGCCTCCGCTGTGTTGGTACCCAGGGGAAACCCCACCACCGTGCTTACCCGTACTGGCGACCCGTGTAGCCGCTCAACCACCCGCGGCACATAGCAGGGAGGTACGCAAAAGGTGGGGAAGCCGTAGCGCAGGGCAATTTCGCACCCCTCCTCAATTTCCTCCGGGGTAACCATAGGCAGCAGCAGCGTGTGGTCGATGTACTCTGCCAAGTTGATTGGCCTTTCCGCCAGGCCTTTGGGCTCTAAAGAGACCATGGGTTGTTGGGTAGTTTCCACAGCGCCATTTCTACTCTAGCCCCCAGCAGCCCAGCCGCGACTTGGCCTTTTTGGGCAGAGCAGGGTAGCAGATTTTTTTTGATAGTCTGGTTGGGGGGCCACTTGTATCCACCAACTCTGGCAAGGCATGGCGGAAAACCGGACTGGCGCGTTTATTGGTGGGCTGCTGTTGGGAACGGCGGTGGGCACGCTCATTGGCCTGCTTCTAGCCCCCCGCAGCGGACGGGAGACGCGGCGACTGTTGAAAAAATCGGCAGAGGCGCTGCCAGAAGTGGCAGAGGATGTAGCCAGCAGCTTGCAGTATCAGTCAGAGAAACTGTTCGACGCTGCTCAACGCAGTTTGGATGAGGCCCTGCTGCGGCTACAGCAGGCAGTGGTGGTGGGGAAGGAGGCCATGTTGCAGAAGCGAAAGGAGCTGCTCCAAGCCCAAAACTCGCGTTCCCTTGGAGGGGAAGAAGCTGATTTGGAAGCCGGCGATGGAGAGGAGACGGCGGGATGAGCGATCCGGTCTTTTGGCTTGGCCTCTCGGTAGGCCTGGTGGCAGTGGCCATTTTGGCGGTGATCCTGACCCTGCTGCCTGCCGTCATTCAACTGGGTCGAGCCGCCCAGAGTGTGGAGCGCTTCTTCGATACGCTGCTGCGGGAGCTGCCGCCCACTCTAGAGGCTCTGCGCCTGACGAGCCTGGAAGTGAGCGAGATTGCCGACAGCCTTGACGAGGGGGTGAAAGGGGCGGGTCAGGTGGTGAAGCAGGTCAGCCGCTCCCTGGAAGGAGCCCGTACCCAAGCCCGGGATGCCCAAGTCAATGTTCGCAGCTTTTGGGCGGGAGTACGAGCGGCCTGGCAGACTCTTGCCCATGGAGCTCCTCCTGCTGAGGTGAGCAACCCTCGCTTGCGCTCGGGTGCAGCTCCTCCTCTCTCCCGAAGGGATGCCCCTCCTTTGGCCGAGCGGCTAAGACCAAAGGGAGGACAAGCGGCTGCCCAACCTTCCCAAGCAAATGCTGCCAAGTCCTAGGCGTTCCTGAGGATTTTCTGAAAGACAGGCACAGGGGGCTGAGGCTCTTGACCAGGGGGAAGCTGGCCCCAGCGAGCATCGGGATCCCAGCGCAGTTGAGTAATGTCGGTGAGGGGGAACCCCAGTTGCTGCAGGATCTTGAGGCTGAGGTTGGGAATGATGGGCGAAAGGGCCACCGCCACCCAGCGCACGCTTTCTAGAACGGCATAGAGAATCTCCGCTACCCGTTGGCTTTGCCCCTGTTTATGCAACGTCCAGGGAGCTTGCTCATCTAGGTATTTGTTGCTGGCCTGGGCCAGGCTGAGGGCCTTGCGGGCAGCCGAGCTGAGATCCAGCCGCTCGTAGGCGTCAGCCACTGTCGGGGCTAGGCGCTCAGCCAAGGTTTTGAGGGGATGATCCGGAGGGATCTCGACGGCGGGAATGCGGTAGTCAGGTTGGTATTTTTTGAGCATGGCGAGGGTGCGGTTGAGCAGGTTCCCCAGGTCGTTGGCTAGGTCGGCATTGAGTACCTCGACGAAGCGGCCCTCGCTAAAGTCTCCATCTTTGCCCAGCTCAATTTCGGTCAAGAAATAGTAGCGCACGGCATCGGCGCCGTATCGCTGCACCAGCTCAAAGGGATCCAGCGTGTTCCCCAGGCTTTTGCCCATCTTGAGGCCATCTTTGGTGAGAAAGCCGTGGCCAAAGATTTGCCTAGGCAAAGGCAACCCCGCCGACATGAGCATGGCCGGCCAGTAGATGGCGTGGAAGCGGACGATATCTTTGCCCACCAGGTGCACGTCGGCAGGCCAGTAGCGGCGCAGAGCATTCTCCAGCGTCGGCTCGTCCTCGGGATCTAGAGCGGCGCTGATGTAGTTGATGAGGGCGTCAAACCAGACGTAAAGGGTTTGGCTGGGATCCGCCGGGAAGGGGATCCCCCACGAGACGCTGGGGCGAGAGATGGAGAAGTCCCGCAGGCCCTGCTTGACAAAGTTAATGACCTCATTGCGGCGGCTTTCTGGTTGAATGAACTCCGGATGCTCCGCGTAGAGAGCTTCTAGTTTTTCCTGGTAGCGAGAGAGGCGAAAAAAGTAGTTTTCTTCGTCTTTCCACTCTACTTTTTTGTTGGGATGGATCGGGCAAAACCCACCTTCCAAGAGCTCTGACTCGTCCTTAAACTCTTCGCAGGCAACACAATACCACCCCTGCTGCCGCCCAACAAAGATATCTCCCCGATCCCAAACCCGCTGGAAAAACTCCCGCACAATGGCTTTGTGGCGAGGGTCAGTGGTGCGGATGAAGCGGTCATAGCGGATGTCCAGCAACTGCCAAAGCTGGGCAAACTGGGCCGCGATCTCGTCACAGTGCTGCTGCGGGGGAAGGCCGCGCTCTTCAGCGGTGCGCTGGATCTTCTGGCCGTGCTCATCGGTTCCCGTTACCATCAGCACCTCCCTACCCCGCAGGCGGTGGTAACGGGCGATGGCATCCGCCGCCATGGTGGTGTAGGCACTGCCGATGTGGGGGGCAGCGTTGACGTAGTAGATCGGTGTGGTGATGACGAAAGTGGAACCCGGCATGAGCCCTCGTAGCGCTTTCCCCCATGATAAAAGTTGCCGGAAAGTCTGACAGGCTGAAGAAGATGTTCACCCTCAAGGGATGGAGCTGCGGCGTCCTGGGGGCTGGGATCTTGGGCGCCGGGGCGGCCCTAGCTCAGCCCGTGTCGGCAACCCGCATCCCCTGTGAGATTTTCATTGCTGGGGGCGGGCTGGGAGGCGTGGCAGCGGCCTACGAGGCCCTGCAACTGGGGCGACAGGTGTGCATGACCGAAATTACCGACTGGATTGGCGGCCAGGTGAGCGCCCAAGGGGTCTCGGCTTTGGACGAGCGGCCCCTACAGCGGGAAAACGAGATCTTCCCGCGAGGCTACAGAGAGTTTCGCCGCCGGGTGCGGGAAAAGTATGGCGGGGATCCCAACCCCGGCAAGTGCTGGGTAAGCGTGCTCTGTTTTTCTCCCCAGGTGGGACATCAGGTACTCCGGGAGATGTTGGATCCCTATCTGCAGTCGGGGCAGTTGCGGCTATTTACGGAGACAGTGGTGAAGGACTTGAAGATTGAGGGCTACCAGATCCGCAGGGTAGTGGCTATCCGCAACCTCCCCAAGCACGCTGGCGTCGCGCCGGAGCAGCGGGGGGATCTCTCTAGCTATTTTTTGGACTTCTACCGCTGGGAGCCCACGAAGGACTGGGATAAGGAGATCCTGCACTTTGAGCCGCCTCCCGAGCGGCAGGGAAAAACCCTGCCTTGGATAGTGATTGATGCTACCGAAACCGGCGAGCTGCTGCCCCTGGCGCGAGTGCCCTACCGTCTCGGCACGGATGGGGAAAGCCGCTGGGAGCCCAGCTCCAAGCCCTACAGGGATCCCTATTGCACCCAGGGGTTTACCTACACCTTTGTCATAGAGCGCTCCGCTGTGCCGCAGGTGCCCATCAAGCCAGAGTTCTACGACGATCCCCTGCACGGCCCCTACTACAGCTTTGAACACCCGCGCTTTAACTTCGGGAGGGTCTTTACCTATCGCCGCATCTGGGGGCAGGTATTCGGCTTCGGGGAAGAGGCCATCCGGGTGGGGGATCAGTCCATGCAGAACTGGACCTGGGGCAACGACTGGCGCATCACCGGGCCGGAGATGAACCTCATCCTCACCCACGAGCAACTGCAGGCCTCGGGCCAACTGCAGCCGGGTGGCTGGATGGGGGGCTTGCGGGTGGAAGCCCTGCGTCGGGCCGAGCAGCATGCCAAGGGCTTCTTCTACTGGCTGGTGGCGGGGAGGACGGACTTTCTGTTGCAGCAGGCAGATCCCAACTTTCAAAAAGACTTTTACTTGCGCTATCGCTACCTCAAAGGGCCCAACAGCCCCATGGGAACTGCCAGTGGTCTTTCCAAGTACCCCTATATTCGCGAGTCGCGGCGCATCATCGGGCAGCCCAGCGTCTCCTATCCAGGAGGGTTCACCATCTACGAGTCGGATATCACCACGCGGGAATCGGAGTTGAATCGCGGTCGCCCCTTCATCTTCTACGACTCGGTGGGGGTGGGCCAGTACCCCATCGACTTCCACGAGTGTCTACTGCCGGATTTTTCGCTGCCCCCCAGCCACAACCAAGACGCCCAGGCCCCCAGCTACCCCTACCAGATCCCGCTGCGCGCCCTGATCCCACAGCGCATCGACAACCTCTTGGCCGGCAGCAAAAACATCGCCACTAGCCGCATCGCCAGCGCCTCCTATCGAGTGCACCCCGTGGAATGGGCCATCGGCACGGCAGCCGGCCACACGGCTCACTTTGCCCTGGCGCGGGATCTCATCCCGGCGGAGATCCTGCGGGAACCGCTCTCGAACCTGCAGCTGTTGCCCGCCCTCCAGGCCCAGATCCAGAGCCTGGGCAACCCCATTCAATTTCCTGGCACCACCATCACTGCCACCGACTGGGCCCAATCCCGCTAGCTAGTTTAGAAAGGCAGGGTTGGAAGCTGGCCGATGGATGCCATTGGGGTTGAACTTTGGGGACTGGAGACGATCCGCCCTTCGCTGTGGGCAGCCACGGCTCTATGGAGCATAGGGCTCTCCTCTAGTCCTTGATTCACCGTTCGCGTAAGCGGGACGGAGTCCGTA
>NZ_JANSJL010000069.1:19010-25603 GCF_047502745.1 Synechococcus sp. F70.1 | reverse complement strand
GTGTTGGGGAGGAGGACGGTGCTGGCTTGGCTGGGGGGAAGTTGGTTGGCCACCGTCAGCTCATAGGCTTGCAACAGCCGCTCTGCCAGCTCCTGCATGGTCTGCGGCCGCTCGTCCGGGTTTTTCTTCAGACAATCCATCACCACCGCTACTATGGCGGGTGGGATCGGCTGGGGGGCTGTCTCTGGGTTGATCTCAAGGGGGTTTTCATAGCAATGGGCGTGGATCCAACTGTTCAATGAGTCGGTTTCCAAGCGAAAGGGCATGGATCCCGTCAGCATCTCGTAGAGCACCACCCCTAGGGAGTAGATGTCTGAGCGGGCATCCAGAGATTTGCCGCGTACCTGTTCAGGAGAGGCATAACGAGCCGTGCCGATAAATCCGCCCCCTTTTTGGGTGCCTAGACTAAGGGTGTGATCCGCCAGCGTTTTGGCCACGCCGAAGTCGAGGATCTTGAGCTGAGACGTAAGCTGGCCATCTTGAAAAACGCGCTCGACAAACAGGTTGCTGGGCTTGATGTCGCGGTGAATCACGCCCCGAATCTCGCGGCCTTCCACGTTAGCTCGGAAGGTGTGGGCAAAGTGCAGCCCTTCACAAGCCTGCAGGGCCAGCCGAATGGCCTGCCGAACTGGCAAGGCTCCTTTTTCTCGGATTAGCTTCCCCAGATCCTGTCCCTTGAGGTACTCCATCACCAAATAGGCGTGCTCCCCCTCTTGGCCGTGATCCAGGACTTTGACGATGCGAGGATGTTGGCCTAAAAGGGTGCTGACGCGGATCTCTTCGGCAAAGCGGCGGCGCAAATCATCGAGCTGGGCGTTCCCTCGGCTCAGCAGGGTAGGGGCATATTGACGGCCACCTCTTGGCCGTTGTTGTGTAAGTCCAAAGCCCGAAAGACGGATCCCATGCCGCCACCACCGATTTCCTGAATCAGTTGGTAGCGGCCGCCAAAAATGCGATTGGTGAGATCGGGGACCATAGGTTTGCAGGCACAAAGCAGCTTGGGCAGGGATGTCCATACGATAAACCAATTGCTGGAGTTTATACCCGCTCACTCAGGGATCCCGTTTGCTCCCTAAGGGGATAGTCATCCTCAGACCCTCTCTCTGGGAGCAAGAGGTAGGGGTAGCGCTCTGGGCCACTCGCGCGTTCGCAACAGCGCAGCAATAACGACGTAACAAGCTGTTTCACTGCCATTCGTTAGATCAAAAAATTCCCAGTAAATTGTGAAAAAAAGCGGAAGAGAACGCTTGAGGAAATTTGTCTGGGCAACCCCCAGCTTGAAGAGGGATGATGGGAAAGGATCCCTGCGCGAGGTCAGCCATGGATCTGGGCTTGGTGGTGATTGCCTACAAGGAGGGGGATCGCCAGAGCAAGGCTACCTGCCAGCTGTGTGCAGAGCAGCTGCGTCGGCGCGGCGTTACGGTACTGACGGCTCCCACTGGCTTGCACCACAACCCCTACCCGGTCTTTTTGGAGGCCACCTCGGATCCCATCGATTTGGCGGTGGTGCTGGGGGGAGACGGCTCGGTGTTGGCGGCGGCCCGCCACCTTGCTCCCCATGGGATCCCCATTTTGCCCATCCAGTCGGGAGGCAGGCTGGGGTTCTTGGCCCAGTCGGAGCAGGTGCTGCACCAGGATCCCTGGGATCGCATTCAGGCAGGAGACTTTGTCCTCCAAGCTCGCATGATGTTGCAGGCCCAGATTTGGGAGCAGCCCCAACTGGGACAAGGGGCTGTCCCTGGAGAGGGAAAGCAGGAGGGCCGCCCGGTTAGCGAAGTGTACTACGCCCTCAACGAAATGTGCCTAAAGCCCATCAACCGGGAACGCCTGCCCGCCGCCATCATGGAAATCGAAGTCAATGGCGAGGTTCTGGATCAGTACCACGGAGATGGCGTGCTGGTGGCTACTCCAACGGGATCCACCTCCTACACCTTGGCAGCCAACGGCCCTATCCTCGAGCCTACCTTTGAGGCCATCATCATCACCCCCATCTGTCCCCTCAGCTTGTCCAGCCGGCCCATTGTTATCAGCGGCACGGCCACGGTGGAGATCTGGCCCCTTGCCGATCCAGAAGGGCTGACCCGCCTCTGGACGGATGGTGTCTTGGCTCAATCGGTCAACCCTGGCCAGTGGGTGCAAATTCGACGCGCTCCCCTGCCAGCCAAGCTGCTGATCTTAGAAAAAGACCTTTCCTACTTCCGCACCCTGCGAGAGAAACTGCAGTGGGCCGGCAGCCGCATCTACATTCCCACTACCAACCACTGCCCGCCAGGGAGATAGGGAGGCCTTACTCAATCGGAATAAATTGCAGCAGGGATCCCGGCTCAACGAGATGACCTGGCACCGCTTCCCCCTCCTGAGGAGGGTGAGCTAGGAGCAGGCAGCGATCTTGGGGAGTGAGGCTGAAGCCAGTAGGGGAGTTGGAGGGCCCTTGGGAGCCTAGCTGCGGGTCCCCGACGAACGTCAGTTGGGCTAGGAGGGCCAACAGCCAGTCGAGATGGGGCAGATCGGCCCCGAAAGCAGTTCGCGTCTGCAAGGTGGCCAGAGCCACGGGGTAGCCTTCTCGAATCAAATAAGTGAGGATCCCAGCGCAGCGTTCTACAGCCCGCTCTAGCTTGTTGCGATGCGCTTCAGGGCTTTCTCCCCGCGGCTGCCAGCGATTTTCAAAGCAGAGGACAATGGCCTGGGAACGGGGGCGCTCCAGCTCCCGCACGACCAGTTGATCTCGCTTGGCCGAGATCTTCCAATGCACAGAGCGCACATCATCTTGGGGACGGTATGGCCGCAGGCCGAGGTAGTCCCCCTCCTGGCCGGGCTGAGGGCGCAACTGGCTGCTGCCGCTAAAGTGCTCCCACAGCAGCAGTCCCTGGACGGGGGCAGGCTGGGGAAATACAATCACCGCCTGCGGCTCCTCGATCGCCACTGCCTTGCGAAAGAGTTCAAAAGGAAAGCTGGTGGCAATCTCAAAACCCTGCAGCTGCCACACCCCTCGCCTTGGGAAGGTGTGCTGATAGAAGGTGTCCAGCTTGGCACCAGGATCCAACCGCAGCACATAGCTGGAAGGCCAATCCGTCCGCTTCAGTCCCTCGATGCGTTCCCTCACCTGGAGGGAAAAACTGGGCAGGCGGCGTTTGCGATTGACCAGTGTCAGCCCCACCAAGACCGGCTGGCCAGCAAAGATGCGGCTGGGCAACTGCCGGCTCACCTCCAGATCCTTGAGGGTAAGCTCGGAGAGGAAGCCGCTAAGAAGAATGAGGCTAAGCAGCATCCCCAGAACCAAGTAGAGAGGATTGTTGCCAGTGTTAAAGGCGGCAATACTCACTAGGAGCGTGATCCCAACAAACCAGCCCCCGATGCGAGTAAAGCGCAGGCGGCGTAGAAAACGAACGCGCTCTTTCGATGACAGCTTTGCAGGGACAGCTCCGAGTTGGGGAAACTGGTGCAACCACGGAAATAGTTGAAGTAATCTTCGGCTGAGCTTCGATAGCACCTGAGCTCCCTCCTCCAGGGCTGCTAGGGTTCTTCTGCCAAGATTTCAGCAATGGCCAGGGCCACCCGCTCCTGTTGCTGGAGGGTCAACTCAGGAAAACAGGGCAAAGACAACACCTGGGCAGCACAGAGCTCGGCATTGGGCAAATCTCCAGGCTTATATCCCAGCTTGCGGTAGACGGGCTGGAGATGAAGGGGAGTAGGGTAGTAAACTCGGCTGGCAATGCCCCGCTTCTGCAACTGCCGCTGCAGTTGGTCGCGCCGCCGCGAGTCGGTTGGGTGGGAACCGGGCACCCGCACCGTGTACTGATGCCAAACGGAGTTTCCCCCCTTTGCCACCTGGGGCAGGATGAGGCCAGGGATCCCTTGCAACAGGCGGTGATAGCCCTCGGCAATGGCCTGCCGCCGCCAGTTCCACTCCCGCAGGTAGGGCAACTTGACCGACAGGATTACCGCCTGCAGCGCGTCCAGACGGCTGTTGAGGCCGATGTATTCGTGGTGGTATTGGCCAACTTGGCCATGGTCTTTGAGGATGCGCACCTTGCGGGCCAGTTGCGGATCCCGGGTCACCACTGCCCCGCCATCCCCTGCAGCCCCCAAGTTTTTGGTGGGAAAAAAGCTAAAGCAGCCAATATCTCCCCAGGTGCCCACCGGCTTGCCTCCCCAGCAGGCCCCTATGGCCTGGGCGCAATCTTCCACCACTGCCAACCCATGGCGTCGCGCAATGGCCAAAATTTGGGTCATGTTGGCTGCCTGGCCAAACAAATGCACGGAGATTATGGCTTTGGTGCGCGGGGAGATGCTTCTTTCGAGAAGCTGGGGATCCAGGTTGAAGGTGCAGGGATCCACATCCACGAACACCGGCCGTGCCCCCACCAAATCGATGGCCTCGGCGGAGGCAAAAAAGCTAAAGGCAGTGGTGATGACCTCGTCGCCCGGTTGGATCCCCAGAGCGCGCAGGGCCAACACCAAAGCATCGGTGCCGGAGTTGCAACTGACGGTCTCCAGATCGCCGCCGCCGAGAAACTGCGAAAACAGCTCCTCGAACTGCCGCACTGCCTCTCCGCCAATGTAGCGCCCAGAGGCCAGCAAAGCTTCCACCTGAGGCAAAAGGGTCCTAGCCAAAGCGCGGTATTGCAACGTCAAATCCAGCAGCGGGATCGGCTCATCCGTCATGGTGCTGCCTTTTGGGGTAGCGGCCACAGCCCATCATCGAGGATGAGAGTTCCAAAATTGGGCCTTTTTGTAGCTTAGTTGCTGAGAAGCCGCTGGGAGCCAGACCCGCTCCGAATTGAGCCCAACCTGAGCTAGAGTAAACGCGGTACATCCCTGGCCAGGGATCCCCTAGGCTGGATACAGCTATCGACAGGATGTTCTATGGAGATTGCTTCTCAAGCAGTTCTCGGCAAAGCCCCTTTGGCCCCCCGAATTCTCGCTTTGGTGCCGGGAGGGATTGGCGACCAAATTCTTTTCTTCCCCACCCTAGCGAGTTTGCGGCAGCGCTTTCCAGAAGCGGAGCTGGAGGTGTTGGTAGAGCCGCGGGCGGCAGCTGCCTACGAGGTCTGCCCCTCGGTGAATCGGGTGCTGACCTTCCCATTTAAGGAGCAACTTTCGCTAGGGGATATCAGCGATCTGCTGGGGCGAATCCGCGAGCGGCAGTACGACGCCGTGCTCAGCCTGGGCAGAAGCTTGTGGGTCAAGCTGTTGCTTTGGCTAACTGGGATCCCAAAGCGGGTTGGCTATGCCCCGCCAGGGCCTGGGCGACCTTGGCTGACCGACCCGGTGCCTCTAAAGCTGGCCCAATACGCCGCCGACATGTACCACGACCTGCTGCAGGGGTTCGGCATTGCCGCGCCGGCAGGCTTGCCCCAGCTTCGCCTCAAAAAGACAGCCCTGGAGTGGGCTGAGCAGGAACGCAAGCGCCTGCTGGGGGAGGGCAGCCAAGATTATGTGCTGTTGCACCCTGGCGCCAGCCAACTGTCCCAGGAGAAAGGCATCCAGAAGATCTATCCCCCAGAGAAGTGGGTTAGGGTGATCAAGGGTTTCCGGGAAAAGCGGCCGGAGCTGCCGCTCGTGCTGGTGTTGGGGCCAGAGGATGAGAAGCTGGCGGAGGGCTTTCTGTCGCAACTGCCGAATCTGCCGGTGAGCCGCCCGCCCCAGCTAGGCCAACTGGCGGCCTTGATTGCTGGCTCCACCCTGCTTCTGTGTACCGACAGTGCCCCCATGCACCTGGCGGTGGCCACGCAAACTCCCCTGGTGGCTCTGTTTGGCCCTACTGACCCAGAGCGGCTTTTGCCTTCCGAGGGGCCGTTCCGCGCCGTCAAGGCCGCCAATGGGGTGATTGACTCCATTGCCCCTGAGCAAATCCTAGAGGTGATCTTCCCCGGCTAGAAGCAGGGCTTGCCATGCGGACGAAGGGACTTGAACCCTTACGCCTTGCGGCACTAGATCCTAAGTCTAGCGCGTCTGCCATTCCGCCACGTCCGCAAGAGGTGGGATCCCGCTCACCTATGCTAACCCAAGCTGGCTCTGGCTAGCTCGGCAACTGGCTTGCGGCGACCTTCAGCTCTTCTGTGGCGTCCAAAACCATCCAGCTTTGCCCTGCCGTTTGCTGCCACAGCTCAAAGTGGAGATGCGGCCCAGTCACCGCTCCCGTTGCCCCCACATAGCCAATGAGGGATCCCTGCTTAACCCCTTCTCCTGGGGTGACAGCTACTTTAGACAGGTGACCATAGCGGGTGCGCCGGCCGCCAGCATGCTCTAGGACAACCGTGATCCCCAGATCTCCAAGAGAGCCGGCACTCACCACCTTGCCGCTCAAGGCAGCCAGGACTGGCTTGCCCAAGCTGGCCCCCAGATCCACGCCGGCGTGAAACTCCGGCTGACCCTTGAGGGGGTGAATCCGCAAGCCAAAGCCAGAGGTGATCGGCGCGGGGTGGGGCAGCGGATAGAGCAGTCGCTCTTTGCTGGGGGACGAGGTAGGCAAGGTCAGCGGCGGCAGCTCAGGGGTTTCCTCAATGCGAAGCTCTCCCCCTGGCAGGAGAAGGAGGCGGCGGCTGGAGCTGCGCTCCACCAACACCACCGGCACCCCACTTTCCGGCTGG
>NZ_JANSJL010000069.1:3559-18910 GCF_047502745.1 Synechococcus sp. F70.1 | reverse complement strand
GGGTTCTCAGGGTGTCTTGCGGCAGGGGAAGGGCACCATCTTGCAGCAGCGCCTTTGCGGCAGGGGTGTCCAGCGCTGGCCCCACAGGGGGAGGAGGGGGCAAGTGCATCTGCGCCAACAGCGCCGTGGGAGAGGACCAGAGCAGGCTTAGCCCCACGCCTAGACTCAGCCCCAGCCGCCGCAGCTGCCGCCCTCTTGCTGCCGAGCTGCTGCCCAGCCAAGAGGAAAGATGCTGCCAAAAATCGGTGGCCACCAACGGATCCCTCACTCCCAGCCACTGGCAAGAGACACTTGATAGCTTAGGCGCACCTGGTCCGGAGAGAGGACGAGGATCTGCCCCCCCTGAGTTTGTACCCGCAGCCTGCCATCCTCGGCAAGGCCCAAAACCGTAGCCGACGCCTCACCTGGGAGCCATTGGATTTGCGGCTTCACTGTCCAGGTCTCGTACTCGCAGCAAACAGCAGCAAACCCCTCCTTGAGCCAGACCTGGAACCCCCGCTCCATCCCCTGCAAAACCCAGGCGGCAATGGCGGTGCTATCCTGCCGGCATCCCAAGATCTCAGCTAAATTGATTCCCTCGGCGGGCACGGGATTGTTGATATTCACACCTACGCCGGCCACCAGCCCCAGCAGTTGTCCCCTTTCCCCAAAGCGGCCTTGCACCAGGATCCCCCCCAGCTTGCGCAGAAAAGCCGGCCCCTGCCTGTCCACTATCACCAGGTCGTTGGGCCATTTCAGCCGCAGCGGGATCCCCAACCGATGGCGCAAACTGCCGGCAATGCCCCAGGCCAAGGTCAGGGTCAATTCCAGCAGGGAATGCCGCAGGGGAGGGGATCCCAGCCAGACCGACAGGTACAACCCCCCTGGCTGCGAGTGCCATACTCGCCCGTGCTGGCCCTGGCCTGCCCGCTGGCGAGTGCTGACCAGAACGGTGCCCAGGGGCAGAGGTTGAGGGAAACGGCGACCCCAGTCCAAGAGCAGCCGGTTGGTGGAATCGGTTACTGCCACTTGGAGGAGGTGATGCCCCCATCCCCCTCGACCCACTAGGGATCCCAGCCGCGCGGGGGAAAGCATGGCTTGAAACTAGCTCAACACAATATCTTCTGCTGGGCGCTGGGCCAGCCGCTTCAGGTTTTGGTAGCGCAGCATGTCCAGTAGGTCGTTGCCAGAGCGACCCTCCAGGCGAGCCTCCAGGTGCAGCGCTTGCCCCAGGGCCTCCACTGCCTGCAACCGCGGAACTCCGCGCAACACCAGCCGGTCCACAGCGTAGGCATCAGCAGCCAAAAGGCGGCGGTCGTTGGTCTGGTCGCGGCGCAACTGCCAGAGAGCCAAGCCGCTTAAGCCACCGGAAACCGTTGCCCCCACCGGATCCTGCTGGACCACCTCGAAGATCAGGCTCAAGCCCCCCAAGGCAGCAATAGCCAGGTAAAAGTCGATTTGCCGCGAGGCTGCCCGGCTGTAGTAGCCTACTTTGTGCAAGAACAACCCCGCCCGCTGCAAGGGGGTAAACTGCCGCCACTCGTAGGGTTTAATAAAAAGCCGCAGCTGCCGCTCCCAGGGCAGTTGCCGCCGGCCTTTGATTACGACCGTCTGCCGCTCTGAGGCCGGCAAGATCTTGACGCTCTCTCGCATGCTGGCCGGCAGCAGATCCAGCAGGCGGTCAATCTCAGCCTGCTCGAGAACGTAATCGTAGCCGTTGTCGTAGCCGTAGTACTCCGAGTTCATGCCGGGCCCACTCCTAACCCCATTGCCTGACGCATCTCTCGCACCGCTCGCTCCAACCCCACCAGCACTGCCCGACTGATGATGCTGTGGCCAATGTTCAGCTCCTCTATGCCCGGGATCCGCGCCACCGGGCCCACATTCCAGTAGGTGAGGCCGTGCCCAGCATTGACCCGCAACCCCAGTTGAATGGCCTGTTGGCTAGCCTTCTGCAGCTGGGCCAGCTCCGCCTCCCGTTGGGCTTCCGAGGAGGCCTCCGCATACCGCCCGGTGTGCAGCTCCACCCAGCGCGCCCCCACCTGAGCAGCAGCGGCAATCTGGATGGGATCTGGATCGACAAACAAGCTGACGGGAATGCCAGATCCCTGCAGTCGATCTACCACTTCACCTAGGCGTGAAACCTGACTGGCCACATCCAGTCCCCCTTCGGTGGTAATCTCTTCCCGCCGCTCGGGAACCAGCGTGACGTAGTCAGGCTTGATCTCCAGGGCAATGGCCACCATCTCCTCTGTTGCCGCCATCTCCAAGTTGAGGTGGGTGCGCACCGTCTGCCGCAGCAGCCGCACATCCCGCTCCTGAATGTGGCGGCGATCCTCGCGCAGGTGCACCGTGATCCCATCTGCGCCTGCCAACTCGGCAATGACGGCAGCGGCCACCGGATCCGGCTCGACGGTGCGGCGGGCCTGGCGCAGCGTGGCCACGTGGTCGATGTTGACTCCAAGGCTGACCAAGGCTAACGTTCTCTCGTGGCAGAAGATCCAAAGGAATGCTCCTAGTATTACATTATTCAATCTGGGCTGCTTAGGGACAGGCGAGGCAGAAACCCCGGAGGTCAAGGGCCTATGATCGAAGACGACGCTTTTCCCCTCCGGGATCCCTGCAGGCTTGCCATGACCAATCCCAATGCCTCTTTGGCGGTAGGACACCCTTCTCTAATTGACCGAGCGCGGGTGGCGGCCCTGATTGCCCAATACCTGCCAGTGGAGATTTGTATCTACTACCAGGTGGTGCCTTTGGCCCTGGATACGGACAGCTTGATCCTGGGCATGGTGGATCCCCAGGATTTGGCAGCCCTGGACTACGTGAGCAAAATGCTGGCTTACTCCCAGATCTCGGTTGAGCCAGTTCCGATTACGCTGGAGCAGCAGCAGGAGTTAATTGCCCACTACTTCAGCCATCCCCCCAGCCCAGCAGAGGTAGAGCGGATCCGCCTGCAGGCCCAAGCCAGCCGCACCACCCCAGAAGTCCCCGCTCCCCTAGCTGAGCCGCCCAGCCACCCAACTCCCACCCAGCCGCTGCCGGCACGGCCAACTGCTCCGCCCTCTCCTAGTGACGAATCGGAAGAGACGGTGCAGCAGTTGCTGAACTCGATGCTGCGGCGGGCTTTAGACGAGAAAGCAGAGCAAATTTTTGTAGAGCCCCAGGAGGGAGTGCTGTGTCGGGTGCGCTACCGCCAGCAGGGGATCTTGCGGGATCTGTTCAAGGAACTCTCGGAACCCATCCGGGCTAGGCTAATCGCTGCCATGAAGCGGATGATGGCTCTCGATCCCAGCCTCATCGGGGAGCCGCAGCAGGCAGAAGCGGAGCGGCTGTACCGGGGGGAGCCGCTGGTGCTGCAGTTGCGCATTATCCCCCAGCCCTCCAAAAGCGGGCCAGGCTCTCCTCCCAGGGAAGGAGCCATCCTCAGCATTCTGCGAGGAGAAGCCCTCCAGAAGTACCAGCAAGGCCAAAACCGCCTCCGCGTCTCCGAGACCTTGGCTTTGGCCCAACAAACCCACCAACTGCTGCAGCAGCTGCAAGTGGCCCTTAGCAGCACCCTGGGGAAGCTTAAGCAGTATCCCACTCCCCCTGACAGCAACTGGCCCCTGATGGCAGAGACGTTAGCGGCCATCCAGGCCCAGGCCCAGATGCTTGCCATCCACCAGCAGGACTGGGAAAAACTCACCTCCGGCAGTTGATCCGCTAGGCCTTTGGCGGGATCCCCCTGCTTTTGCCAGCTCCCCACGTTTTTGCGAACCTAGCAGTCAAAATGACGCCGGCAATAACGGTCGCCCCAGCAATAAGGCCAAGACGTTCCAGCCGTCCTCCGCTGCTCTAAGCAATACCAGATCCCTGTATAGTTTCTCGACTCGCGCCAAGGGCTTTTCGGTATCCCCCGCCAGCCAATCAGTCCGCTGCAAGATTACTTCTCGACTAAGCGCTCAAGCTGTTCTTCTGTTGAAATCGCCATCTGAAATCGCCATCAAGTTTTGCCAGACGTTTGCCTTTCTAGTGCCAGGAAAGGGGACGGTCTCCGCTCCTGCCGGGTGCGATAATCTGGAAATCGTGCAGTCATGCGCGTTTAGCCTCCATGCCCTCCACAGATCCGAGGTCTTTGCCCCAGCCCCAGTTGCCGCCCAGCAAAACCCCTGCCAATTCCCCATCTCGCACCTGGTGGCAGGCGCAGCGGGAAAACCTGCTGACGGTGCTGCTGGCGCTGCTACTGGCCCTTGGCATTCGCACCTTTGTGGCGGAGGCGCGCTGGATCCCCTCGGATTCCATGCTGCCCACCCTAGAAGAAGGGGATCGCTTGGTGGTAGAAAAGGTTAGCTACCGCTTCAGCGCCCCCAGACGCGGCGACATCATTGTCTTCTACCCGCCTGCCCACTTGAACTTCAACGGTGCTTACATCAAGCGGGTAATTGGCCTGCCAGGGGATCGCATCCGCATTGCTGAGGGCAAGGTGATCGTCAACGGCATTCCTCTCCAGGAGGACTACATCTACGCTCCCCCTGACTACTCCTGCCCTGGCGAGCGCTGTCCTGGAGTGCCCAACCAGGGATCGGAATTTGTTGTCCCTCCTAACTCCTATTTTGTAATGGGGGACAACCGCAATGACAGCCAGGACTCGCACATCTGGGGGTTTTTGCCCAAAGAAAACATTATCGGCAATACCATCTTTCGCTTTTGGCCACCCAATCGCCTGCGCTTTTTCACTCCACCCACCTACCCTGAGCTCTCGGCAGCGGCGGCTCGAGCCTCGGGTCTATCTCCGTAAAAGCCTTCTAGCAAGGCCGCTCGAGGACGTAGTCTACCATCTGCAGCAGAGCCTGGCGCGCTTCAGAGTCTGGAAGAACTTGCAGGGCCTCGGCAGCCCGTTGGGCATAGTCGCGCGCCAACTGGCGGGAGCGCGGGATCCCCTCACTTTGGTAGACCCACTCTAGAACCTGCTGGAGATCCTGCGGTTCGGCCAACTCTCTGAGGATGAGCTCCCGCATCTGCGGAAACTCCTCTAGCGCAAACAAAACGGGTGCTGTCAGGTTGCCCTGGATGAGGTCGGATCCCACTGGCTTGCCCAGCGTCTCCGCCGACCCAGTAAAGTCGAGGAGATCATCGACAATCTGAAAAGCGATGCCCAGGTTGCAGCCAAAGTCGAAGAGGCGATCGGCTACTTCAGGACTTACCCCGCTCAGGAGACCCGCTGCCTTAGCACTGCCAGAAATAAGGGAGGCGGTTTTGTAAAAGCTTTTGGCGAGGTACTCTTCCAGGGAGACGTCGGGATCAAAGCGAGTGAGGCTCTGGCGCACCTCTCCCTCTGGCAGGTCCATGATGACCTTGGACAGCAGCTTCACCACCTCCAGGTTGTCCAGGTTGGCCAAATACCAGGCTGCCTGCCCAAACAGGTAATCCCCTGCCAGCACCGCCACCCGGTTATCAAAAAGGGTGTTGACTGTGCTGACGCCGCGCCGCACGGTAGCAGTGTCGATGACGTCGTCGTGCATCAGGCTGGCAGTGTGGATCATCTCGGTAATTTCCGCCAGGCGCCAATGCTGGGGGGTAATCTCCCCGTCGGGCGTAGTGGCCCGCGCGATCAGGAGCACGATTGCTGGTCGGATCCCTTTCCCCCCCACCGAGAACAGATGTTCGGCAGCCATGGCCAGGATGGGGTGTTTGGCGCTGACCAGCCGCGTCAAGTTCTGGCGTAAACGCTCTAGATCCGCTTCTACGGGGCCAAAGGGGGAGAGTACGGAGGTCATGAAGCCAAGCCAGGAGAGGATTTACAAAATTTCATATCCTTTCCTATTCTAGAGCACCTCAACCTGCTCGGAGAAAAGCAGGGGGTATCATGCAGACAGTCCTCGACTCCTCCTATGGCCGATCCTATTCCCCCGCTTCAGACTGGCTCCATTCCTCCACTTCCTGAAGAACCTGATTGGGAGGAAGAGTGGGAACTGGCGTTGGAGCGACCCCCTCTCTCGGGGCGGGCCCAACCTCACCGCCACGATCCGCAATCGCGGCGCAAGCTGATTCACCGCCTGGCTCGCATTGAGGGGCATGTGCGGGGGATCCGCTCCATGATCGAAGAGGATCAACCCTGTCCGGATGTGCTGCTCCAGATTGCCGCCGTCAAGGGGGCGCTAGATCGGCTGGCGCGGATTATCCTCAACGATCACATCCGCCACTGCATTCGCCATGCCGTTGAAAGCGGCAATATTGAGGTGGAACTGGAAGAGCTGCAGCGGGCTCTGGATCGCTACCTCAGCTAGCGCAGCCGTTGGTGGCGGCCCTAGGCTTCTAGCTGCTGCTGGCAGCGGGCTGGGCATACCGCTGCAGGAGAGCGGCACTTTTCAGCTGCCACTGCAGGCCCATGAAGGCCCAGTCTAGAAATTCGTCAATCTCCTCCCGACTAAACTGCATGGCCTTGCCAATTTCAAAAATCAGGGCCTCCTCTTTTTCTGTCAGCTCGTTGTTGACCACTGCCATCGCCGCCAAATCCCGCAGGATCAAGGCCCCGGCAGCGTTGTGCAGAGGCGGGATGGCGCTGAGCTCTAGGGTTGCAGTCGTCTCGCCGGCCAGATAGCTTTGAGCTACCTCTTTGTTAATGCCCATGCCTTCAGCAATTTGCAGAAAGAAGTCGGCTTCTTCTTCATCGAGCTGGCCGTCCACGCGGGCTACGGCAATGAGGGCTCTTAGGTAGAGCTGGCGCTGCTCTGCAGTCAAGTCGGTGTAGGTGATCATGTGAAGTTGTGCCTTGGGTTTCCTCTTCAACTTTGCCACGAAGATCCCCCCTTGGGGTTGAGTCGGCACTTTATCCAGGTAGGGGAAAATCGACTAGAATGAGAAGCCTGTGTTAGCGACTAGCCGGACCCAGCCTCCAGGAAGGGACGTGGAGGAGAGGCTAGGCGGTCGGTTTCCGTTTCCTAGACAACCCTACCCAGCTTGCGGAGCACCTCCAATGGTTAAGTTGCGGCTCAAGCGCTTTGGAAAGAAGCACCAACCCAGCTATCGCATCATCGCTATTGACAGTAGGGCTCGCCGGGAAGGTCGCCCGCTGGAGGAGTTAGGCTACTACAACCCGCGCACCAAGGAGACGGTTCTGGAGACAGCGGGCCTACTCAAGTGGCTGCGGCGCGGTGCCAAGCCCACCGATACGGTGGACAGCCTCCTCAGAAAAGCGGGCATCTATGAGATGTTGAAAGCCGGTGAGGGGGGTGTGGTGGCCTCGATTCGCACGCCGGCCATCGCCAAACCTGAAGCGGGGGAGGAGCAGAAGGTTCCCGAGGGATCAGAGCAGGGGGAGGAGAAGTCCCAGCCCGAGGCAGCCACGGAGGCCTAGGCTCAGCTACGCTTGCGGTTAGGTTGCGTTTTGCCTCCCATGCCGGACTACGAGACCCTTGCTCATCTTTTGATTGAACCGCTCCTTACCAGCGGCCCCCTGCAAACAGATGTGGAAACCACCTGTGGAGGACGCAAGGTCTGGCTGCGGCTAGCCTTTGACCCCAAGGATCGCGGTCGGGTGTTGGGGCGAGGTGGGCGTACCTTGCAGGCAATTCGTCAGGTGATGACAGCAGCAGCCCAGTTGGCAGGGCAATCGCTGTACATCGACATCTACGGAGAATCAGGAGAGCGAGAATGAGCCAGATCCTGACCTTCTTGGGGAAGGGGGGCACGGGCCGGAGCACTCTAGCTGTAGCAGTGGCGCGGGCAGCAGCGCAGCAGGGGCGGCGAGTGCTGCTAGTGGGCCATCAGGCGGGGCCGGGGTTGGAGATGCTTCTGGGTGGGATCCCGCTTTCCGGCGAGCCGGTAACCATTGCCGCCAACTTAAGCGTGGTGCAGCTGCGGACAACCCAGCTTCTGGAGCAGTACTGGACGGCAACCAGGGAGCTGGAAGCCCAATACGTGCGCACTCCCTTTTTCCGGGAAATCTATGGGCAGGAGCTAGGGGTGCTGCCAGGGATGGACCAGGCCCTGGCTCTGGAAGCCCTGCGCCGCTACGATGCCAGCGGTCAATACGACTGCATTCTCTACGATGGCCCAGGGGACTTGACCACCTTGCGGGCGTTTGGGATCCCAGAGGTGGCCAGTTGGTACTGGCGGCGAGCTTCCCAGGCTTTCCTCCAATCCGATCTGGCCAAAACTCTCCTTCCCTTTCTCGAGCCGCTGCTGCGGTCGGTGACGACCCTGGAGTTTTCCTCGGTGGAGGAGCTCCTAGCTCGCCTGGGGGGGATGGCCAACCTTTTCGAGCAGGGGCGCTCTGCCATTGCCGATCCGCGGCGGGTGGTAGCGCATTTGGTAACGACTCCGGATCCCATGGCGATCCAGGTTGCCCGCTACCTCTGGGGCAGTGCCCAGATGGTGGGGCTGACCGTGGGTGGCCTCTGGGTCATGCCGCTAGTTCCCGGAGAGGTGTCGGCGGCTGAGTTTTCTCCTCTGCCAGTGCGCACCCTGCCACGGCGCCAGGGATCGGATTGGTCGGCGTTGGAAGAGGCAGTCAGTGGGATCTTTGCCCTGCCTGAGGTGCCGCCGCCCGTAGCCATCGACGAGGGCTCCCGCAGCGTGAGGCTGTTTCTTCCTGGCTTTAGCAAGACCCAAATCGAGCTGAGCCAATCCGGGCCAGAGTTGACCATCACCGCTGGGGATCAGCGGCGCAATTTGTTCTTGCCGCCCAGCTTGGCAGGCCGGCAGGTAACCGGGGCTAAGTTTCAGGAGCCCTTTCTGATTATCAGCTTTGCCTAGAAATCCCGGGAGGGGGCATGTTGGCCAAGCGGATCATTCCCTGTCTGGATGTGGCAGGGGGGCGGGTGGTCAAAGGGATCCAGTTTGGGAACTTGCGGGAGGCCGGGGATCCGGTAGAGCTGGCGCGGGCCTATGATCGGGCAGGGGCGGATGAGCTGGTCTTTCTGGACATCACCGCCACCCATGAGGAGCGGGAGATTTTGCTGGAGGTGGTGCGGCGCACAGCAGAGCAGGTATTCATTCCTCTCACCGTAGGCGGTGGGATCCGCGACCTGGAGGGGATCCGGCAACTGCTGCGGGCCGGCGCCGACAAGGTCAGCCTTAACTCGGCAGCGGTTCGGGATCCGGATCTGGTTACCCAAGCCAGCCGCCGCTTTGGCTCCCAGTGCATCGTCGTGGCCATTGACGCTCGCGCCAAACCTCAAGGCGGGGGGTGGGAGGTGTACGTGCGCGGTGGGCGGGAGCCGACAGGCCTGGATGCGGTGGAGTGGGCCAAAACCGTGGCCGAGCGGGGGGCAGGGGAAATCCTGCTGACCAGCATGGACGCTGATGGCACCCAGGCCGGCTACGACCTGGAGCTGACCCGGCGGGTGGCCGAGGCAGTGGCGGTGCCGGTGATTGCCTCCGGAGGAGCAGGGGAATGTGCCCACATCCGCCAAGCTCTCCAGGAGGGGGGGGCAGAAGCAGCTCTACTGGCCTCGCTGCTCCACTACGGCCGGCTGACGATTGAGCAGATCAAGGCCGACTTGGCCGCCCACGGCATTCCCGTGCGTCGCTAGCTGGGGGAAGAATCTGTGCAGGTTTCTAACCTAGCCGCTCTCTTGCCCGAGGTGTGCCGCCTAGCAGAAGCGGCAGGGCGGGCCATCTTGCCCTTCTATCGGCAAGAATCGCTGCAGGTCGAACTCAAAGCAGATGCCTCCCCCTTGACCGAGGCGGATCTGGCTGCCCACCGCCTGCTCCTCGAGGGACTGCAGGAGCTTACCCCCACGATTCCCGTCCTCTCAGAAGAAGCCGGCGGGATCCCCTACTGGGAGCGGCAACAGTGGCAGCAGTTTTGGTTGGTGGATCCCTTAGATGGCACGCGCGAGTTCCTCGAGGGCAACGGCCAGTTTACCGTCAACATTGCCCTTGTCGAGGCAGGGATCCCCATCTTGGGCGTCGTCCATGCCCCGACGTTGGGCCTCACCTACAGGGCTGCCCAAAAGCTAGGAGCCTACAGGGGCGACGAGCCCATCTGGTCCCGCCCGCCTGCCCAGCCCCCTCTGCAGGTAGTGGCCAGCCGCTCCCACAAGGACACGGAAACGGAGCAGTTCTTAAAGCGGCTGCAGCGCCGCTACGGCCCCCTTGAGGTGAAGTCGGTGGGCAGTGCCCTCAAGTTTTGCCTAGTGGCCGAGGGATCCGCTCACCTCTACCCCCGCTTTGGACCAACCCTGGAGTGGGATACTGCCGCCGCCCAGTGCCTTGTCGAGCAAGCGGGGGGCAGCGTCACAGACTTGCAAGGGGATCCCTTGCGCTACAACAAGCCAGACTTGCGCAACCCCCCCTTTATGGTGACGGCTGCAGGCGCAGCCTACCTCTGGCAAGGCTTGGTTCCCTGAGGGAAGCTACATTCCCATTTCAACCGGGTTGAACCCCTCTGGAAACTTGGTGTACTCGTCGTAGAGGGCGCCGCGAAAGCGGGTGTTGGTGATGGTGGCTCCGCGCAGGTCGGCGCCAAAACGCAGATCGGCTCGGCTGAGATCGGCCTCGCTGAGATCGGCCCTGAGCAGCTTGGCCCGGTAGAGGTTGGCCCCCCGTAGATCCGCCTTCACCAGCTTAGCCCCGATGAGATTGACCCGCCGCAACTTGGCGCCGCGTAGGCTGGCTCCAGTTAGATCTGCCCCCGACAAATCTGCTTCGCGCAAGTCTGCCCCGCTTAAGTCAGCATCCCGCAGGATAATCCCCCTCAAGCTTGCGCCGCTCAACTGGGCCCCACTCAGGTTAGAGCCAGAAAAATCTCGCTGGCCAGAGGCATAAGCCTGCAACAGTTGCTTGGGATCCAAAAGAGGCTTGAGACTCACCGTTGCCATTGCTCGTGATTTCTTGCCGAAATGCCAGAAGGCGACCTTGCTCCCCTCTATCCAGAGAGAGCTCCTTTGCGAGCTTACCACCTCTTGGCTCTCTTTTAGAGCAGCCCCACGTCCGTAGGCGAAGAAGATGGATCCCCCGCACTAACTCCTGGCATTAGAGTTGATCAATTTCGCGGCGCAGCTCTTCCAATTCTGCATCTACATCTACTTTGCCCCTGGTTGGGGCTCCAGCTTGACCTTGCTGCACAGCTTTCGTCTCACCGGCAGGCAACTGGGCCTGGATGGCTGCCTTGAGCAACCTCAGCTCCTGATCCACATCCGCTCCGCCTGCTTCTAGAGCGGCAAACTGCTGCTCCAGGCTGTCGGCTGCCAGCTCGGCCACTGCTGCGGATTGGGCCTCCAGAGCGTTTACCTTCTCTTCCATGCGCTCAAAGGCGGCAAAGGCGCTGCTGGGATCCACCCGGCCGATAACCTGATTGATCTGCTGGGAAGCCTTGGCGGCGCGGGCTCGGGCGATGAGCATGTCCTTTTTGGTTTTGGCCTCGGCAATCTTGCTTTCCAGCTTGGTCATGTTGGTTTTGAGCATCTCCACTTGCCGGGTCTGCTCATCCAGCTGCCGCTTCAGGCTTTGGGCAGTCTCGACAAAAGTTTTCTTGCGCACTAGGGCTTCCCGGGCCAGCGCCTCGTTGTTGTTGCGTAGGGCCAACTCAGCCCGTCTGTGCCACTCCTCCGCGCTTTGCTGGGCCTGCTCGTACTGCCGCTCCAGGCGCTTCTGGGCAGCAATGGCTTGGGCGACGGCCTGCCGCATTTGGTAGTGATCCTCAGCCATGTCCTGAATGGTTTGGTTCAGGATCTTCTCTGGATCCTCGGCACTGCTGATGAGCGCGTTGAGGTTGGCTCTAATGATTCGGCTGACCCGCTCAAACAATCCCATTGGTCTTTCCCCCTCTCGCAGTTTGACCTAATGCTACCCTCGCCCTCCCGGCGCCTTCCAGAGCCTCTACTCCAGTATAGGGATCCCTGAGGCGAGCCAGAGGGGATCCCGCCTCTTTTTGCATGGGGGTGGGTTGCGTGGCAGCTTTGGCTCTTTTTTGGCTTGCTTGCGCTGGGCTGTGCTGGAATCGAACCAGCGGCTCCCACCGTGTCAAGGTGGTACTCTACCTCTGAGTTAACAGCCCCAATGAATAGGCGTGCCTCTACTGAGAGTCAGTAGTTGATCGTATCACCGAAAAACGCGGCGCGGAAGCCCCCCTCTTGAGCCGTGGGAAGGAAACGGGAAAGGAGGCTTCCGAGTAGCGCAAACGGTGTGTTACTCCAGCCTGGGGCGGAAGGGGGAGGTGGATCCCAACGCGACCAACGGAATTGCCCTATTGAACCAGCCCAGAGGTTCAGGGTTGACTTGCTAGCTGTAGGGCTACAAGGAGCCCCTGGCTGCCGCTTCGCGGAAGCAAGCTATGGCTGTGGGCTCTCCTCTCACCGGACAATCGGCCGCTTTGTGGCATAACCAACCTCTCTTGTAGGACTTTGCCTAGGCTAAAGTTGGCTCCGTCTTTTGCCTGGGTGCTCATCAAGAGCCAAGGAGCAACTACCGTCAGCTCGACGGGAAGTGACGCCTGTGGAGATCCCTCTAGTGGGGTAGTGGAGGTGAACTCTGCTGCTAGCTATGGGTCGTGGAAGCAGGAAGAAAGCGTCAACCTGGAGCAAAAGTCCGCTTTTGTCCGAGATTGTATGAGTCTTTCAGAGCGGGTAGCTTACAGGCGCCATTCGGCAGACTTAATCAAATTGCGAAAGTCGCGGATCACTGCTTCGCAGCGGTGAAAAAAAGCCAGCACCCAGTCCCGCAGCACTTTTTGCTGAGACTCGTCCAGTTCCTTGAGGAGGCCTTTGTAGTGAATTTGGCCACTGCGCTCGATCTCAAACTCGTTGAGCCACTCGGCTAGGGATCCCTGCTGCTCCAGCACTTCCTGTCGGGCTGCCTTCCAGTAGTTGACAATCACCGCCTTGCCCAGATAGCCACTAGCCATCTGGCAGATATGGTTGAGCGATTGCACGAAAACCTCCACCTTCCTGGGGCTGGCCGTCGCCATAGGCTGAGTTGCCTTGGGCTGGCCCCCTGTCAAAGTAGCGTTGGGCTGGGTGGGGTTGCGAGCAGCCTCTGCCTGGTTGGTCAAAAGGCGCAAGGTAGCTAGGCCCTTCGACGCATCCTGTTGCAGCTCGGCTCGCAGGCGGTTGACGGCCAAGGTGTAAACCGGCATCACCAGCTCGTCATTGACTGCCACCAGCAACACCCATTCCGGCCCCAGGGGGTAGACCAAAACCCGCTGCTCGGCAAACTGAAAGTCAAAGTAGTCCAGTCCTGGGGGCATGGTTTGCAAAACCTGAAACAGCCCTTCGGTGAGGGCCTGCTGCTGTCGGCTGTCCAAGTTCTGAAAAGAACGGTAGAAAAAAGGGCGGCCTGTTCGCCTCAGGAGCGCTACCCCCATCACCCCGCGGATGGACAAAAAACTCTCGAGCGTCTCTTTTTCCATGCCCCTTGGGAGCCAACTGGGCCAACACAACTCCTATCCTGGCTCAGATTAGCCGGCACTGGCTGCAGCTAATACTGGCAGCCTAAAAGGCCAGGACGGGGACAACAACCGGCCTCAGAGGAACATCTGTAGCCTGCCCCCTTGCTGCTTCTAAGCTGGCTCTATGCGACTAGGCCTACCGGAGACCAGAAGTGCCTTTGCCCAAAAATTCCCCAATTCGTTCTATTGCCTCTTCCAGCCGGGATCCCTCTGCCACCAGCGCAAAGCGGACATAGCCTTCGCCGCCGGGGCCAAAGCCTGAGCCTGGCGACAGAGCCACCCCGGTAGCCCGTACCAAGTCTAGACAAAACTGGGCTGAAGAGCCGCGATAGAACTCGGGCAAAGGTGCCCACAGGTACATGGTGGCCTCCGGCAGGGGCACGGGCCAGCCGATGCGGTGCAGAGCGGCCACCGCAAGATCCCGTCGCTTGCGGTATACCTGCCGCCAGTGATCCAAAAAGCTATCGGGAGCCGCCAAAGCCGCTGCTGCTCCCCGCAAGATGCCCTGGTAGGGGTGGAAGTCAATGGTGGACTTCACCAACCGCAAGGCTCGGATTAGCTCGCGGCTACCGATGGCATACGCCACCCGGAACCCCCCCATGTGGTAGGACTTGGAGAGGGAAAAGAACTCGATGGTGCGGGTCTTATCGGGATCCGCCTGCAGCGCCGAGGGAGCCACCTGGCCGTCGAAACACCAGTCCACGTAGGGAAAGTCGTGCGCCAGCACGATGTTGTACCGCTGGCAAAATTGCAGCGTTTCCTGCCAAAACTCCGGGGTAACGGTGGCAGTAGTGGGGTTGTGGGGATAGCTCAGCACCAGCAGCCGCGCCTGGCGGCAGATCTCCTTCGGGATCTCATCCCACTGGGGTAGGAAGCGGTTTTCTGCCCGCAGGGGCAAGTAGTAAGGGATCCCGCCCGCTAGATGGATCCCCCCCACATGGGAAGGATACGCAGGGTCGGTAACCAAGGCAACCTCGCCGGGATTAAGCAAAGCTAGCGGCAGGAGGGCCGTCCCCTGCTGGGATCCAATCAGCGGCAGCACCTCCGTTTCTGGATCGATGACTAGGCCAAACTTCCTCTGGTACCACTGGGCACAGGCGGCGCGAAACTCAGCCGTGTCGTGGAAGAGGGTGTAGCCGTAGGTGGAGGGATCCGCCAAAGCCGCTTGCATGGCTGCCAGCGCTTCCGGAGGTGGGGGCAGATCCGAGGATCCCAGAGACAGGTCGATGACATCCACGCCGGAGCGGCGCGCCTCCCACTTGGCCTGGTCTAGCTGGTCAAAGACATTAGAGCGCAGGGGCTCAAGTCGTTGGGCAAAGGCAGCAAGCATGCAGCAAGTCCAAAGGGGCTAGGGGTTCCTGCCAGCGTTGGAAGAGTTGGCTGCAGGCGGTTGCGTGGCCGCCGGGCCGCGATCGAAGATCTCGATGTTCCACTGTCCCCGACCGTTACTCTCAAAGGCGATAAAGCGCCCATCGCCGCTGATGGTGGGGTTGCGCACATCCCCTGGCACCCGGCTGCTGATGTTCTCAACCCGGCGGGTTTCGCGGTCGTAGAGAAAGATCTCCGATTTGCCCAGCGCGTTGGACACATAGACGATGTAGCGCCCATCAGCGCTGATATCGGGCGAACTGGCGGCCACGTCGCTGGAATTGAGCCCGGGCAAGTCTACCAGCCGCTGTTCCACCAGGTCGTAGAGAAAAATGGCCTGACTGCCGCCGCGGGCTGAGGAAAACACCAGGTAGCGACCATCGCCACTGAAAGCGGGCTCCCCATCGGGGAAGATGCTGTTGAGGCCGCTGTTGGTCAAGCTAGAAGGGGGGGTACGAAAACCTGCGGGGCTGCAGCCCAGCAGCCCTAAGCTCAAGCCGGCCAAGCACAACTTCCCCACCCACCCGACTGGGCTGAACAGAATCCGGCCCTTGGTTAGCATGGCATTGCCTTTCCAACCCCTTTCTCCCATCCATCATAGCCAGTTGACAAACTCGGCTTAGGCTAGG
>NZ_JANSJL010000069.1:0-3459 GCF_047502745.1 Synechococcus sp. F70.1 | reverse complement strand
CTGCTACTGGCTATGGCTTGCCGCAGCACTCTGCAGGAGGATCTCCATTACCAACAAGCCAAGCGCAGACTGCGCCAGTGGGTGGCCCAACTCGATCTGCGCCCCCAGGAGATTGCCGGCCTGGAAGGGGAGCTGGAAAACTTGCAAGCCCTGCTGGACAAACTGGAAGCCGAGGTCATCCACATTGCTGCCTTCGGCCTGGTGGGGCGGGGCAAGTCCTCCCTGCTCAACGCTCTCCTGGGGGAGCCGGTTTTCGCCACGGGGCCTACCCACGGGACCACCCGCACCCAGCAAGTAGCTGCCTGGAACATCTGCTGGGGAACTCGTCCCCCCTGCTCTTTCCTATCCTCGGCCTCGGTGCAGTCGGTTCAGGTCAGCCACTGGCAGGGATCCCGGCTGGAGCTAATCGACACTCCTGGCCTGGATGAAGTAGACGGCGAGGAGCGGGCGCGACTGGCCCAGGAGGTGGCCCAGCGGGCAGATCTCATCCTCTTTGTGGTCTGCGGAGATCTGACGCGGGTGGAGTTTGAGGCTCTGGCGACGCTGCGGGAGGCGGGCAAGCCCATGCTGCTGGTGTTCAACAAGATCGACCAGTACCCCGAGGCGGATCGCCAGGCCATCTACGACAAGATCCGCAACGAACGGGTGCGGCAGCTTCTTTCCCCTGACGAGGTTGTCATGGTGGCCGCCTCGCCGCGCGTGCCGCGCCTGGTGCAGAAGCCAGATGGCAGCTTTGGTGTGGAGATGGAAAGCGGCCCCCCCCAAGTGGACGCGCTGCGCCTAAAAATCCTAGAAGTCTTGCAGCGGGAAGGGCGCTCCCTGCTAGCCCTCAACGCCCTCCTCTTTGCCGATCGCCTCAACCAGCAGGTCATTGAGCGCAAATTGCAAAGCCGCGCCCAGCAAGCCCAAGATCTCATCGCCGCTGCCGCCCGCACCAAAGCCCTGGCCGTTGCCCTCAACCCCGTTACCCTGCTTGACACCCTGGGGGGGTTGGCTTTGGATGTGGCCCTCATCTTGCGCATGGCTCGCCTCTACGGCTGGCCCCTGACCACCGCCGGTGCCATGCAACTGCTGCAGAAGATTGTCCTCAGCATGCTCAGCCTGGGGGCGGGAGAATGGGTAGCGCTGTTGGGATTGGGATCCCTGAAAACCTTGCTGGGGGGATCCCTGCCCTTTGCCGGCGGACTTTCTCTAGGAGCCTACGGGTCAGTGGCCCTGACGCAGGCAGTGATGGCTGGCTTTTCCTGCTACGCCATCGGCGAGGCAGCCCGCCGCTACCTGGCCCAGGGAGCCAGTTGGGGACCGGAGGGCCCCAAAGCCGCCATAGCCCAGATTTTGGCCGATTTGGACGAAGCCTCAATCACCGCCCGCCTTCGCGAGGAGATCCGCACCAAAATCGGCTTGGCCCCCACCTAAACCTCCGCCCTTGACAAGAAGTGCTGAACGACTGAGCAAGGGAGAGGCGTTGGTAGGATAGGGAGTGCTCTCTCTGCCGCCCTTTGCCATGGCAGCTCACACCTTTCAAGATCTAATCCTTCGCTTGCAGCAGTTTTGGGGAGAGCAGGGTTGCCTGATCCTGCAGCCCTACGACCTGGAAAAGGGGGCCGGCACCATGAGCCCCCACACCTTCCTACGCGCCCTAGGGCCGGATCCCTGGCGAGTGGCCTACGTGGAGCCCTGTCGCCGCCCCACTGACGGGCGCTATGGCCAAAACCCTAACCGCTTGCAGCACTACTTTCAGTACCAAGTCCTGCTCAAGCCCTCCCCCGACGACATCCAAGAGGTGTACCTGGAGAGCCTGCGGGCCTTGGGCATCGACCCGGCAGAGCACGACATCCGCTTTGTGGAAGACGACTGGGAATCCCCCACCCTGGGCGCCTGGGGCGTGGGCTGGGAAGTGTGGCTAGATGGCATGGAAATAACCCAATTCACCTACTTCCAACAAGTGGGCAGCCAGGATTGCCACCCCGTTTCTGTGGAGATTACCTACGGTCTGGAGCGCCTAGCCATGTACCTGCAGGGGGTGGACTCCGTTTTTGACCTCTGCTGGAGTGAGCACCCTTCTCTGGGACGGATTACCTATGGGCAAATCTACTTCCAAAATGAGGTGGAGCAATCCTACTACAACTTTGAGTATTCGAATCCCGAGATGTTGTTGGAGCTGTTTCGGCTCTACGAAGCCGAGGCCAAGCGGCTAATCGAAACCACGCGCCAGAAGCTCCAAGAACAGGTCTTGAGCGATCGGCTGCCGGTGTCGCTGCTTCTGCCTGCCTACGACTACGTGCTCAAGTGCTCCCACACCTTCAACCTGCTCGATGCCCGCGGCGTCATTGCCGTGGCTGAGCGCACTCTCTACATCGGGCGCATCCGCAACCTGGCTCGCCAACTGGCAGAGCTCTACCTCAGCCAGACAGGCCGCTCCCCCTCCAGCCATGCTCTGCCCTAGCTGGAACCTAACTTTTTGCCGGGCTAGGGATCGAAGCCAGGGAGCCCTCTTTTGGCTATGATAGGAGATTGACATTAGCCAACTCTGTTCTGGTGCAACTCTTTTTGCGTTAAGCTAATCAACGCTCTTAACCAGTCCACCTGACTATTTTCCGGAGAATTTATGTTTCGATACCCTGTCACACGGGTTTCCATCTTTATCGATGGAAACAATATGTTTTATGCTCAACAAAAAATTGGCTGGTTCTTTGATCCCCGCCGGGTCTTGGACTACTTTGTTAGGTCACAACCCAACGTCGAGCTAGTCAATGCATTTTGGTACACCGGCATCAAGGATCCCAACGACCAAAGGGCCTTCCGAGACGCCCTGATCAACTTGGGCTATACGGTTCGCACCAAGCTTCTCAAGGAGTATCGGGACGAAGATTCGGGCCGTTACTCCCAGAGGGCCAACCTAGATATCGAAATTGTTATCGATATGTTCAACACGGTCGGTCAATACGACCGGCTCATCCTGTTTAGCGGCGACGGTGATTTCGAGCGGGCCATTGAGTTGTTGCGCTCCAAAAACACTACGATTACAGTTGTCTCCACCGAAGGGATGATTGCCCGCGAGCTGCGCAACGCCACCGACCGCTACATCGACCTCAACGACATTCGCCCCTACATTGAAAAGTTGGACAAGTAGTCTTTGAGGATGGGGGCAGACAGGGCAAGGAGCTAGAGGTCAGCGAGCATTGCCCCGCCGGCCCAGCTCGCAGAGGCCACCGCCAACACAGGCGATAAGACCCCAGGAGACGGCCCAGCTTTTGCCCAAAGAGATCTCGGTTAAAGCCACCACCACCGCTGCTGCCAGCAAGAAAGGGACGACGCTGAGCAAAGAGGCCAGAGCTCCGCTGGGATCCCAGGGCAATTGCTTTTCCCAGTGCTCCTACAGCTTTTGATGCAGCGGCGACAATCCGCTCTGAAAGACTTATACAACGCTGGACAAAAGCGGACTTTTGCTCCAGGTTG
>NZ_JANSJL010000068.1:0-1685 GCF_047502745.1 Synechococcus sp. F70.1 | reverse complement strand
CCCGAATAGGATTAGACTTTGAGCGCCACCAGTAGTCAGGAAAGTTTCCCAGTTGAGCATACTTTTTATAGTAGTTTTGAAAGCCGCAGTTTAAGTAGTGCAAAATAGAGGGGAATGATGTTACCAAGGTATGACATTCTGGAATATCAAAGCTTGTACGCTATTGGGTAAGAGAGTGGGATGGATCCGAGCTGCTGACTTTCCATTTTGGTAAGCTAAAAAGTATTGACTCTTGCCGGAAACTCTCTGAAACTCAGTACAGAGCCCTGGCTCTAAGGCAGCAGGGTTTTTCTTAAATAGAGTGACATCGCGAAAATAGTCCTCGACTTCAAATACTTCAGGAGCTGCTTCGTGGTTTAGGAACGTAACCTGGAATATATCGTCGCTTACTTGATCAAACCAATCCAAAGCCATCATCTGGCCAGGATAAAAAAGCTCGTCTCCATCAATATGAAGAATCCAGTCCATGCCCTGATCCAGGGCAAGTTGTATAGCAGTTTCTACGTTAAGGATCTGGCAAGCCATGACCTCATAGCCAGTATGAGGGCCATATTTTGGATAGAGAACATTTCCCAATGCTTGTTGAACTTGCAAAGCTTCATCGTTGTGAATAGCCGTTACATCGGAAAACTGAAGTGCTACCTGAATAGCGGGATCCTCTGGATCGTCAAAGAAGATATAAATATGGGCAATTCCAAGGGCAAGGTGATAGCGAATGAACGACTCCAAGCACACGCCTGGATCCCGAACAGTGGTAATTATGCAAACTCTGGCCATGGTGGAGCTGCAAGCCTTTAGGTGAATTGCTTGGCTCCTAGCCAAGTATTGATAGTGAAGCGGCTATCAGCGAAGGCTTGGCTAGGGCTAAATACCGGCAGGATCTCATGTAGGCAACTGCTGGAGGGGAAGATTATGACCTGTTTGACTTTGTGCAGCAATCTAAGCAGATTCCAGACAAGGAGTTTGACCTAGTTGTCGTTTGGACTTCGAGCTTCGACTACAGCAATCCTCTTAATACCAAAAAGTTTGGCTGTCCAACTGTTTTACTGGCTGGAGACACCCACCACTGGGAGTTTCCCATCAACCATCTCTTGGCCTACTGGGCTACTGAAGGCTTTGATTACGTCGCTACTGCCTATAACTTCCAGCATTTGCACTGGTTTGCCGCAGCAGGCGCTGAGAATCTTGCCTGGTTGCCTCTTATCTCCATGCGCACTGTTACCCACGATTGGGTGGAAGATAGAGAAAATCAAGTGGTCTTTATCGGCCAACAGGGATCCCGCCATCCCAGGCGTTGCCGGCTGGTTCAAGCCATAAAGAATGCAGATTTGCCCATCCTCATCAAAACAGCCAACCGCCAAGAGGCAGCCAAATGGTTTGCCCATTCTCTGATTTCCTTTAACTGCAGCCAAAATGGGGATCTGAACTTAAGGAACTTGGAAGTGATTTCTGCAGGGGGCTTTCTGCTTACTGACCAGCTCTCCTTCGCCTCAGGATTGGACGAACTTTTGGCGCCCGGCACCTACTGCGACACCTACAACTCCGAAGCCGAACTCCTGGAAAAAGTTCGCTACTACCTAGACCATCCCCAAGAAGCCATTCAAATTGCCCGCCGCGCTTACCACACCTATGATGAAAAGAGGCATACCCGCAACCGCATACAGAACCAGCTCGACTGGCTGTTT
>NZ_JANSJL010000066.1:7698-28498 GCF_047502745.1 Synechococcus sp. F70.1 | reverse complement strand
GGCTAAAGACGGAGCCAACTTTAGCCTAGGCAAAGTGCCTACCAGAATACTTGCAAGCCTACTAGCTCAGCCGGTCCACGTCAAGGCAAAAAGCCTTATTATGCCACAAGGTGGCGCTGGCGCTCTAAGGCCTCTGGCCCGCTACGCGAACGGACGGAGTCCTCATTGTCCAGGGAGTCAAGGACTAGGGGAGAGCCCCCACCGCTGGCGGAAAGGGCAATAGAACTCTGGGTCTTGGGGTGCACCCCCTGCAACCTCACAGATGGCTGCGGCAAACTCCACTGCCCGCTGCAGCAGTACTGCTTCTGGCCACCTTCGCAGCAGGCCTAGGATGGCCACAGCGCTAAACCCATCCCCTGCCCCTACTGTATCCACCAGCCGTAGCGCTGGCACCGCCTCCGCCCGATACACCCTCTCAGCCGTAAACAAGAACGCCCCTGCCGCCCCCAAAGTTAGGAACAAGCCCTTGAGGCCCAACTGCGCCCGCAAGAGCTGCCCCTGCTCCACCACCTCCCCGCCAGGGATCCCTTCCAGCTGAACCACTTGCTCTAGCTCCGCCTGGTTGAGCTTCAGCCAAGTACAGGTGCGCAGCATCTCCCGGATGGGGCCTGGGTGCCACCAGGGATCCCGCAAGTTGAGGTCCAAAAACACCGGACAGCCTAAAGCCAGGATGGCCTCCTGGAAATGGCGGTGGGCTGACTCTTGCCGTGCGGCCAGACTACCCCGGTAGAGGAGACTGGGCTGGAAGGCCCTAAGGACAGCCGGATCCAGCTCGATGAAGTCATAGGCCTGCTCCGGCAGGATGGCAAAGGTTGGGATTCCCTCCCTGTCGAGGGTGACCTGGACTTGACCGGTGGGGTGAGCTGGATCCCGCTGCAGCCCCTCTAGACGTAGCCCCTGCCGCCGCAGCGCCCTCAACACCTGTTCTGCTGCCTCATCCTGGCCAATGCGGCTAATCAAGAGGGGATCCAACCCCAGTCCCTTGAGGTTCCAGGCCACATTCAAAGCGGCTCCCCCCAGCACCACCCTGTCAGGGAAGCAATCCAGAAGAACCTCTCCCAAGATCAGAGGCGGGCCAAGCGGCGCTTCGAGAAGAGCCATCCTGGTTTCTAGAACGCAGGGACGCCGTGCCGCTCGAGAATTTGCTGATAAGTGTTACTGCGGAACCAGCGCTCGATCTCTCGGGCTCGCAGCACCGGCAACGGATGGGTACGGCCAAGGGTTTGGAGTTGCTTGAGCTCCAGTTGCCAGAGATCGCTATCCAGCTCCTCGTAGGTGCGGGCTTGTTCCAGAAAGGCATCCACGTTGAGCTTGGCGGCCAACTGCGGCGAGCCGCCGCACAGCTTCATCAGCACTGAGATTACGGTTCTGGCGTCCTGGGTAACCAGCAGCGCTGCCCGGTCGCAGGTAAACTCAGCACAGCGCAGCCAGTGCAGCAGTTGATCCTGCAGGGCGCGGTAGAACAGGCCGCCAAAGGGGAGCAAGCTGGTGGAGAGCACGAGAAGGTTGGCCATCGTCAGATAGACGCCGTGGTTGCATTTGAGATGGCCCAGTTCATGGGCAATGACAGCTTGCAGTTCCTTTGGCTCTAGCAAATCCAACAGGGAGCTGTGCAAGACAATAAAAGGCTTTTTCCCCTGCATGGCAAAAGTGTAGGCGTTGGGCACAGGGTTTTGCCGCACGTAGAGCTGGGGCACCTCCAGATCCAAAATGCGGCAGGCTTGAACCAAAAGCTGGTAAACTTCCGGCAACTGGTGCTCGTTGATTTGGATACTGGAGGCAATGTTATCCAGGTAAAACATCTCCCCCGCCGTGGAGCCAAGCAAGTTTTGAATTAGCAGGCCTAGGCCCGGCAGTTGCTGCAGAGAGCGGGTGGCTTGCAGATCCACTGGATGGCGAAACTCGTCGGCCCGCAGGCCCAAGAGGATGCGAGGCTTGCTGGAAGCAGTTGGCATAGAGGGCGCGGAAGACATACGAGGCTGCAGGAAAACGGTAAGCTTGAGAGGCAAAAAGCAGTAGCGACGCTCCTCCCATTCTGCCTCAACTGGTAGGGGGTAAGGCGGAGCAAGCTATCATGGCTGAGGACAGAGGTGGGAGAAAACCGCGTGGAGGCAAAATCGATCTTGGTGGCGGTTGCCCTGATCCTCTCTTTGGCAAGCTTCTACTTTGGCACCCGCAACGGCTTCTACGACACTGACAAGTATCATGGCAACGGCTCTGCCCACTAGGCGCAAGCACACCGCCCCTCAAGAGGCTGGCAGGGCCGGGGAGGCCTGCGTGCAGCGGTACCTGGAAGGGCAAGGCTGGCAGATCCTGGCCCGGCGGTGGCGCTGCCAGTGGGGGGAGGTGGATCTGGTGGCCTACAAGGCAGGGCTGCTGGTTTTTGTGGAAGTTAAAACCCGCCGCGGCCAGGGCTGGGATCAGGGCGGACTTTTGGCAGTTGGGATGCGAAAACAGCAGTGCTTGATCCGAGCTGCCCAGGCGTTCCTAAGCCAGCATCCCCAGTTAGTGGAAGCAGCCTGCCGCTTCGATGTGGCCCTCGTGGAATATCGGCCTGGTGGTGGCTACGCTTTAGTCGACTATCGGCAGGGAGCTTTTGAGGTGGAGCGGTAGCGCCGCTCATCCAGCCAAGTTTGTAAAATCACGGCCGCCGACTGCTGATCGATTAAACCCTTCTGGGCTTTGGCGGGTATCCCTGCCTGGCGCAGATCCCACTCCGCCTGCACGGTGCTTAGGTACTCGTTAACCGTCTCTATGGGTAAATCCACAGCCGCCTGGAGAGCCCGCACAAAGCGCTGCACCTTGCGGGCTTGGGATCCCACCGAGCCATCGGCCAAAAGAGGGATCCCAACCACCACCACAGTGGCCTGGCGGCGGCGAATCCACGCCTGCACTTGGGCGATATCTTCTGCAAGGGAACGGCGCTGGATCACCCCCAGGCCAGTGGCCAACAGCCCCAGCCCATCGGAGCCGGCGACACCAATGCGGCGATCGCCCACATCCAGACCCAGCGCCGAAAAGGGCTCCCTTGTGGGAGAATAGTTCAGGCTTGTGGACATCCGGGTCTCCATCTTGGCGACATTGGAACGGCCTCTCCCTGTCTGGAGTCCTCGTTGGGAGTCTTCTCATGAGCAGTGCTACTCTGTCTCTACCTAAGCATGAAGTCAAGGATCTGAGCCTTGCTCCCTTGGGCAAGCAGCGGATTCAGTGGGCGGCGCGGGAGATGCCGGTGCTGGCCCAGATTCGGGAGCGCTTTGCCCAAGAAAAGCCCTTGGCTGGCCTGCGTCTAGTAGCCTGCTGTCATGTCACCACCGAAACTGCCAATCTGGCCTTGACTCTGCAGGCGGGTGGAGCCGAGAGCGTCCTCATTGCCAGCAACCCTCTTTCCACCCAAGACGATGTGGCCGCTAGCCTGGTGGCCGACTACGGCATTTCAGTCTTCGCCATCAAGGGGGAGGATGTGGAAACCTACCGCCGCCATGTCCAGATTGCCCTGGATCACCGCCCCAACCTCATCATCGACGACGGCGGCGATGTAACGGCGGAGCTGGTGCAGCGTCGGCAGGAGCAGCTCTCCGAGCTCATCGGCACCACGGAGGAGACCACCACCGGTTTGGTGCGCCTGCGGGCCATGCTGAAGGCGGGGGTGCTCAGCTTCCCGGTGATGACCGTTAACGACGCTGCAACCAAACACCTGTTTGACAACCGCTACGGCACCGGCCAATCCACCCTAGACGGGGTTCTGCGCTGTACCAACCTTCTCCTGGCCGGGAAGACGGTGGTGGTGGCCGGCTATGGCTGGTGCGGCAGGGGAGTGGCGATGCGAGCCCGAGGCATGGGATCCCAGGTCATCGTGACCGAGGTCAACCCGGTGCGGGCCCTGGAAGCGGTCATGGACGGCTTTCGCGTTCTGCCCATGGCCGAGGCTGCCCCCCTGGGGGATCTGTTCATCACCGTCACGGGCAACAAGCATGTCCTCCGCGGCGAGCACTTCGACGCCATGAAGGATGGGGCAATGGTCTGTAACGCCGGCCACTTCGATATCGAGATTGACCTAGTGGCCCTGCAGGAGCGGGCCGTTTCCCGGCAGACAGTACGCCCCTTCGTGGAAGAGTACCGTCTTCAATCGGGCAAATCGGTATTCGTGCTGGGAGAGGGCCGGCTCATCAACCTAGCTGCTGCCGAAGGCCACCCGGCTAGCGTTATGGACATGAGCTTTGCTAACCAAGCGCTGGCCTGCGAGTACCTGGTGAAAAACCGGGGTCGGCTGGCTCCAGGGCTGCACCCCATCCCTCCTGAGGTGGATGAGGCCATTGCCCGCCTTAAGCTCAAGGCCATGGGGGTTCAGATCGACAGCCTCACCCCGGAGCAGATTGAGTACAGCAACACCTGGACTGTAGGAACCTAAAGGACACGCCGCTGCTAGTGGACTCTTGCCCAGCTTCCCAACTTGAAATGCAGGGGTGCTTCTGATAAGCTCTAGGCGAGGTTCTCCGTGGCTGCAAGTTGGGAGGAGAGGGGGATGGCAGCGCGGGTAGGCATCAATGGTTTTGGCCGCATTGGACGCTTGGTGCTGCGGGCAGCTTGGGGTTGGCCGGAGCTGGAGTTTGCCCACATCAACGAGATCAAGGGCGGGCCTGCTGCCGCAGCTCACTTGCTTAAGTTCGACTCGGTGCAGGGCCGCTGGAACCTCGACATCGAGGGATCCGACCAGAAGTTGCGCATCCAGGACAAAATCCTGACCTTTAGCGAGTGCAAATCTCCTGGCGAAGTGCCCTGGGCTGAGTTGGGGATCGACCTGGTGCTGGAGTGTTCAGGGAAGTTTGTGAAAGCCGCAGGGCTGGAGGCCTACTTCAAGGCCGGGGTGCGCAAGGTCATTGTGGCTGCCCCTGTCGAGGACAAAGAGGCCCTCAACATTGTCATGGGCGTCAACGACCACCTCTACGACCCGTCCCGCCACCACCTGCTCACCGCCGCCTCCTGCACCACCAACTGCTTGGCCCCCTTGGTGAAAGTCATCCACGAGGGGATCGGCATCCTGCACGGGGTGATCACCACTGTCCACGCTGTTACCAACACTCAAACGCTGGTGGATGCTCCCCACAAGGATCTGCGGCGAGCCCGCTCGGCTTTGCTCTCCTTGGTGCCTACCACCACTGGTTCTGCCACAGCCATTGGCCTTATCTACCCCGAGTTAAATGGCAAGCTCAACGGCATTGCGGTACGCGTGCCCCTGCTGAATGCCTCTTTGACCGACGCCGTGTTTGAGGTGAGGCGGCCTACCACCGTGGAAGAGGTTAATCGTCTTTTAAAAACGGCAGCCGAGGGCGAACTCAAGGGCATCCTAGGCTATGAGGAGTTGCCCTTGGTTTCCGTGGATTTCAAGGGAGATCCCCGCTCCAGCATTGTGGATGCCCTCTCAACCCTGGTGGTGGACGGCACCCAGGTAAAGGTTCTGGCCTGGTACGACAACGAATGGGGCTACGCCAACCGCATGGCGGAATTGGCCCGCAAGGTGGCCCTTAGTCTGTAAGTCCTTTGGAGACCTGCCCATGACTGCTGCCTCAAGCGCCCAAGCTGCTGCTGTGCGCAACTACGCCCTGGTAACCGCTGCCTACTGGGGTTTTACCATCACCGACGGCGCCATCCGCATGTTGGTGCTGCTCCACTTCCACAAGTTGGGCTTCACCCCGATTCAGATTGCCATGCTGTTCCTCTTCTACGAGATCTTCGGGGTGATCACCAACTTCCTGGGCGGCTGGATTGGATCCCTCTTTGGCCTGCGGCTGACCCTCTACGGCGGCATTGCCATTCAGATCTTTGGCCTGGTGATGCTGGGGGTGATCAACCTGCAGTGGCCGGTCTGGGGCCAGGTGGCCTATGTGATGACGGCCCAAGCCCTAGCCGGGATCGCCAAAGATCTCACCAAGATGAGCTCCAAGAGCGCCGTCCGCCTGGTGGTGCCCAGGGAGGCTGAATCCCGCCTCTTCCGCTGGGTGGCCATGCTGACGGGATCCAAAAACGCCCTCAAGGGGGTGGGGTTCTTTGTGGGAGCGGCCCTGCTGCAGATCTTCACCGAGATCTACGGCGATCCCATGGGCTTCCGCATGGCCAACTTCGTGCAGGCGGGGGCGCTGGCGTTGATCTTCTGTTCGGGGGCGCTGCTGCCAGCAGACATGGGCAAGGTTAAGGCGAAGATCCCCTTCAAACGCCTGTTTTCCAAAAGCCGCGAGATCAACCTTCTCTCAGCAGCCCGCTTTTTCCTGTTCGGGTCGCGGGATGTGTGGTTTGTGGTGGCCCTGCCCGTGTTTCTCTACGACAGCCTGGGCTGGACCTTCATGCAGGTGGGCAGCTACATGGCCATCTGGGTCATCGGCTATGGGATCATCCAGTTTCTGGCGCCGCAGCTGTTGGGAGGGGGTCGCCCGGGCCGCGCGCCCAAGGCCCGCACTCTCCAAATCTGGACGTTTACCTTGACCGCAGTGCCGGCCATCATTGCCACCGCCTTCATGGCCGACCTCCCGCCGGAGTGGGTGGTCACTGGCGGCCTCATCCTCTTTGGGATTGTTTTTGCCTTTAACTCGGCGGTGCACTCTTATCTAGTGCTGGCCTACACGGGAGACGACGAGGTGGCCCTCAATGTGGGCTTCTACTACATGGCCAATTCTGGCGGGCGGCTGTTGGGGACGGTAACTTCGGGGCTTGTCTTCCAGTTCTACGGATTGGAGGGCTGCCTCTGGTTTTCCACCCTGTTGATTTTGATGGCGGGGCTGTTTTCGCTGCAATTGCCGGATCCCACCAAAACCCCTGTGGAGTGGGTGGTCAAGCCCGGCGACTGAGTGTCACTCCAGCAGGACCAGGTTATCCCGATGGACAGCGGTATCGACTCCCTCGTAGCCCAAGATGTAGGGGATTTCAGCAGTTTTCTTGCCTTTGATCCGCCGCAGTTCCTCGGCGCTGTAGTTGACTAGGCCCCGCCCCACCTCTCGCCCGCTGGGATCGCACAGGCGCACGGCAGCCCCCGCCTCAAAGTCGCCAGAAACGTCGGTAATCCCCGCTGGCAACAGCGAGCGCCCCTGCTCACAGATTGCCCGCACGGCTCCCTCATCCAAGGTCAGGGATCCCTCGGGGATAAGGCCGTAGGCAATCCACCGCTTGCGGGCGCTAACCGGCTGAGGAGCGGGCTCAAAGCGGGTGCCAATGGGCTCGCCGGCTAAGATGGCTGGGATCTGGTCGGGCCGTTTGCCGTTGGTGATCACGACCGTCACGCCGGCAGCGGTGGCGATTTGAGCCGCAGCGAGCTTGGTTGCCATGCCGCCGGTGCCCCAGCCACTGTTGCCGTGGGCTTCCGCCTTCACCCGCAAAGGCATGCCGTGCTCCACCCGCTCGATGGGCTCGGCGGAGGGATCGCGGTGGGGATCAGCGGAGTAGAGCCTGTCCACATCGGTGAGGAGGATCAGCCACTTGGCCTGCACCATGCTCGCCACCAGGGCAGAGAGGGAGTCGTTGTCGCCAAACTTCAGCTCCTCCACCGCCACCGTGTCGTTTTCGTTGACGATGGGGATAACCCCCATCTGCAGCAGTTGGGTGAAGGTGCGATTGGCATTGACGTAGCGGCTGCGCTCCACGAAGTCGCCTCGGGTGAGCAGCACCTGGGCAATGGGTTGGTTGAGAGCAGAGAAGAGATCGTCGTACAGGCGAATCAGCCGTCCCTGACCCACCGCCGCCACCGCCTGCTTTTCCGCAATTGCCGTCGGCCGTTGGCGCAAGCCCAGGCGGGCACAGCCTATCCCCACCGCCCCGGAGGAGACCAGGATTACCGCATAGCCCTGGTTGCGCAGCCGCGTCAGCACCTCCACCAGGGGCCCCAACACGGAAAGGCGCAGGGAGCCCGTCTGCGGATCCGTCAAGCTGGAGGTGCCGATTTTGACGACAATGGTTCCCTCTGTAGCTGCCATATCGCTAAATCGCTAACCCTCCCACCCCACGGCAACCTAGAGCCTGGCTTGCCCGCGGGGTCGCTCCGAGGGAGAATATTATAAGTTTGCCTCCCGCTCTCTTTCTTTGCCTGTGAATCCTGTCCGCACCTTTTCGGCCACCAAAGCGGCTTTTTTGAGCGCCTACCCTCGCCCTATTCACCCTGCCTATCGCCGGGTGGTGGAAGAGTTGCTGGTGGAGCTGCACCTGGCCACGGTCAACAGCGCCTTTGTCTACGATCCCTTTTTTGCCCTGGGGCTGGTTACCCTCTACAACGGGCTGATGGAGACTTACCCTTCTCCTGAGCAGCGCGAGGTCATCTTCAACGCCCTCTGTAAGGCTCTCCACCTCAAGCCGGAGGTGGTGCGCAGGAATGCCCGTGACCTGCTGGAGCTCCTGCGCAGTGGGGATCCCCAGCAGCGCTACAACCTGCTCTGCCTCAAACCAGAGGCGGAGGATGTGGGGGGGCTAAAGGCCATCTTGCAGCGCATGACCCAGCCTCCCTATGCCTACAGCCGAGTTTTGGCCGTTGGCCTCTACACGGCCTACGAGGCAGTAGCTGCCTCCCTCTATAAGGATCCCGAAGAGCGCAGCCGCCGCTTTCTGGAGGAGGTGATTAGGAAGCTGCCTTTCTCGCCAGAGAGGGTGAAAAAAGACCTGGAGCTCTACCGCAGCAGCTTGGACCGCCTGAAGCAGGCGCGCGCTGCTCTCGAGGAGATGGTAAAAGCGGCCCGGCGTCAACAGGAACGTCGCCAGTCGGCGGCTTCCCTGCCCGGCAGCTCCACTGCCGATCCCCCAAGATCCAGCAGCTAGGCCAAGTAAGCAATCCAACTCTCGACTACCTCTGGCGAACCATACCAGCATCGTCCGCCGCGGCCCGAGTGGTGGCAGTTGGGGAGGGTGAGGTTGATAGCTCCCGGCAGATGGGCTGCCTCGATGGGAGTGATGCCATCTCCCCAGAGTTCTCCCTGGCCGGCAGTGAGCCGGTAGCTGTTGTAGGCTAGCCAGCTGAGGTAGTGCTCTCGCCGCCACAGGGCTCCCCAGCCCACGCGCCGTCCTTGGATGGCCTTGCCAGCCACGCACACGTACTTGACCTGAGGCCAGAAGGCGCCTGGGTAGTGGGTGTTCACAAAGTCCAGGTTGCGCCTTGTCCAGCGCTCCCGGCTGGTGTGAGGGGATCCCAGGCTAATCAGGGTGGCCACGTGATCCCGCCCCTGCCAGACCTGACCTCCGTAGGGCACCGATCCCAGGTAGATGCGAGCAATCCAGCCGCCAGCGGAGTGGGCCACCAAGTTCACCTGCTCAGCTCCAAACTCGGCCTGGGTACGTCGGACAGTGGCCTGGAGAGCCCGCAAGATAGGCGTGACCGGCCTTCCTCCCAGGGTGGGCAGCCAACTGGCTACCCGCAGCGGTACCACTCGCGCTGGATAGCCACGCTTCTCCAGCTCCCGGCGCAAAGGCTCGTACTCCGAGGCGCCCGCCAGATAACCCGGCAAGATCACTGTGGGCAGGGGAGCCATGGGCTAGCGCGGGTACCAAAACATGCCCTTGATCCCCTCAGGGTCGGCCGTAAAGCCAAGCCGCTCGTAGAAGCTGACCACTTCCCGGTCGGCAAAGAGGGTGATGTTGCTGATGTCCTGGGCGCGCAGTTCCTGAATGACCTTTTCCATCAGCCGCCTGCCCAGCCCCCGGCCCTGAAACTCAGGATGGACCACTACATCCCAAATGGTGGCGTTGAAGGCATGGTCCGAGGTGGCGCGGGCAAAGCCAATGAGACGTCGGTAGCTGCCCCGCTGCTGCCACATCGAGACCACCAAAAAACTGTGCTGCAGAGCTTTCCTAACTTTGTGGATGGGGCGACGCGACCACCCTACTGCATCGCAAAGCTCTTCCAGCTCGTACACATCTACGTTGGGATCCAGGCTAAAGACAATAGTCTCCCCCCCCACCGCCACCGTCTCCTGGCGAGGGGCAGGTGTAGCCGTTTGCGTTGACGCTTTGGCGGTGGCAGCCCCTGCTGACCCAAACAGGCCTTTCCAAAAACCCATGAGTGGAGTAAAAGCCCACCTCTGTGAGCATGTCCCCAGTATAGCCAGGATTGGCAGCAGAAACGGCCAGTCTGCCCGGGTGCTTCCCTGTCGGCCTGGAGAAGATTTCGAGGGAGACTTATAATTCAGGCTGGCCGGCGAGAACGTTTTATGGCTACCCCTGGCACTGGCACCCTCGTCAATGCCCTCGCCATCCTCTTGGGCAGCGGCCTTGGCTGGGCACTAGGCCGTCGTTTGCCAGAGCGCATCAGCCAAACCCTGCTCCAAGCTATGGGCTTGCTGGTGTTGGTTCTGGGGATGCAAATGGCCCTTACCCTCAGCAGCGCCGCCCAGGCAGTCACGGTCTTGCTGGCCTTGATCGGGGGAGCTTGGCTGGGGGAATGGAGCGATCTCGAGGCTGCCTTTGAGCGGCTGGGACAAGCTTTAGAAAAGCAGGTGAGCCGCTGGCTGGGCCCTAGCCCCATTGCTTGCGCCTTCGTGGCCCCCAGCATTCTCTTTTTGGTTGGGCCCATGACGCTGCTGGGATCCATCCAGGATGGCCTGGGGGATCCCTCGCTGCTCCTGGTCAAAGCTGCGCTGGATGGCATAGCCACCCTGGCTTTTACCGCCAGCCTGGGCTGGGGTACACTGTTTTCCGCCCTGCCGGTGCTCCTGGTTCAGGGAGGAGTGGCCTTGCTAGCCCGACAACTGCAGCCCCTGCTGCGCCCAGAGCTGCTTGCGGCCTTGGAGGCCACCGGTGGGATCCTCATCCTAGGTATTGGCATTAACCTGCTTGGCCTAGCGCGCCTTCGGGTGGCCAACCTGTTGCCGGCTTTGCTGATTGTGGAGCTGCTGGTGGGATTCTTCCCGCTGTGGGATCTTGACCTCTAGTCTATCCAGAGCAAGGAGCAACTCCCCTCAGCTTGGCGGCAAGTGACGCTGGGAGATCCCGCTAGTGGGGTAGGAGAAGCCTCTATGGCCACCTTCCTCCGCGACTGGAGCTACCGCTTTCCCTGGCTTTACCGCAGCATTAGCCGCGCGGCGGCCCTGGCAGTGGGGGGGTATGCTCGGCTGCGGCGCTTGCCCCTGCAAGGGATCCCCATCCAACCTCAGGATCGGGTGTTGGATCTCTGCTGTGGGCCGGCGGAAGTGACACCGCTTCTGGCCGAGCTATGTCAAAACGTGGTCGGCGTGGATGCCTCACCCAAAGCCCTAGCAGCAGCCCGCCAGCGCCTACCCAACGTTGAATTTGTGGAAGCCTTTGCCCAGGATCTGCCCTTTCCCGCCGACAACTTTGACTGGGTACACACCAGCTTGGCCCTGCACGAGTTGACCTTCCCCGACCTCGAACAGGTGCTGCGCGAAGTCTGGCGGGTGCTCAAGCCAGGGGGAAGGCTTTTACTTCTCGATTTGCACGCGCCCCGGCAGCCCCTACTTTGGCCTGGACTAGCCTTGTTTCTAGCCCTGTTTGAGACCGAGACTGCCTGGCACTTCCTCAAGCTGGACTTGCCCCAGTACCTGCAGCACCAGGGCTGGCAGTCCGTCCGGCAAACCCTGCACGCTGGAGGAGCCCTGCAGGTCATCCAGGCGCAAAAGCCTGTTGCTTGACAGTTAACCCTGGTGCCAGAAGGGAGTGCCCAGAACAGGCGTGCTGGGCTGGGGTGTTTCCTGCGGAGCCATTGCCCCCGCTAGATAAGCTTGGCGGCCTGCACGCACCGCTGCCGCGAAAGCCTCGGCCATCGCCACCGGATCCCGGGCTAGGGCCACTGCTGTATTGAGCAGGACCCCATCGAAGCCCCACTCCATGACCTGGCAAGCGTGGGAGGGCAAGCCTAGGCCAGCATCCACAATTAGCGGCGCCTCGATCCGCTCCCGCAGCAGACGCAGGTTGTAGGGGTTGAGGGGGCCTTTGCCCGTGCCGATGGGAGCGGCCCAGGGCATGACCACCTCACAACCGGCATCCAAGAGCCGCTGGCAGAGCACTAGGTCGTCGGTGCTATACGGCAAGACCTTAAACCCCCGCCGAACCAGCTCGGCAGCGGCAACGGGCAGTTGCACCGGATCCGGCTGCAGGGTGTAGTCATCGCCAATCAGCTCCAGCTTGATCCAGTCGGTGCCAAACACCTCTCGGGCCATCTCCGCCGTCGTGACCACCTCCTGCACGCTGTGGCAGCCGGCGGTGTTGGGCAAAAGTGGGATCCCCAGCTTCTGCAGTAGGGCCCAAAACCCCTGAGAGGCCTCTGGCCCTAGGGCACCCTGGCGCCGTAGGGAAACCGTCAACAGACAGGGCTGCGCCCGCGCCACCGCCTGTTCCAAAATAGCCGGCGAAGGGTAGCGGGCTGTCCCCAGCATCAGCCGGCTGGGCAGAGCCTGGCCGTAGAGCACCAAGGGATCCTCATCGGCCTGGATTGAAGGGGAAAGCTCAAGCAGAGTGGACATCGCTGGGACAGAGTTTAGGACAAAGAGGAAGGCACCTATGCCCTAGCCCCCGGCAGCCGGCACAAGGATCTCGACCTGGTCGCCCTCTTGCAGACGGGTTTGCTCGTAGCGGGCGCGCGGCACAAACTCCAGGTTAACCGCCACTGCAAAGGGGCCACAGACCTCCACCTGGGCGATGGCCTCGGCCAAAGTTGCGCCCTCTGGCAAATCGTAAGGCTTCTGGTTGATCAAGACCCGCATGGCGACAGAGACTCCTGGGGAAACGAGGCAGCCTGCACTTGAAAGGGGATCCCCAGCTGCTGGGCTAGGCGGCAACTGCCGTGGTGAAGGTACTCCAGGACGGCGTCGTGAAGGGCCGGAGCAATGAGAAAACCGTGGCGATAGAGGCCGTTAATCTGCAACAGGCGTGGGGACGGCTCCACCACTGCCGGCAAGTTGTCTGCTAGGGTGGGACGGCATTGGCTGCCTAATTCTAGGATACGCGCTTCGGCAAAGGCAGGGTGAACCGTGTAGGCGGCGCTGAGCAACTCCAAAGCCGAGCGGACGCTCACGGGCGAGCGATCCTCGGATTCAATTTCAGTGGCTCCCACCACGAATAGGTGCCCTGGCTTAGGAGCAATGTAGATGGGATAGCGAGGGTGTAATAGCCGCGTTGGGCGCCGCAGCGAAACTTCTGGAGCATACAAACGCACCACCTCCCCCCGCACTCCCCGCAGCGGTTTCTGCCCGCCCCATTCTTTTTGGGCTCCCAGACCACGGCAGTCCAAAACCCAGCCGCCGGTCTGCTGCTGCCAGGCCCGCGCTCGCTCGAGATCCCAAGAGGATCCCCACTCCACCTCCACCCCGTGCTGCCGCAGCTTGGCCAGCGTAGCCGACAGCAGTTGGCGGTTGTCTAGTTGACCCTCCTGGGGAAGATAGAGACCCTGGCTAAATCGGCCGGCCAGCGAGGGCTCCAGTTCAGCCAGGGCCTGGGCATCGAGCGGCTGGGGGCGGGGAAGATGGGGGAGGCGTTCTCTCACCGCGGCCAGCAAGTTGGAGAAGCGCTTGGCTTCCCCAGCATCTTGACGGTGCCAGAGGATCAAGGTTCCCTCCTGCTGAAAGAAAACGGGCTCTGGCAGGCTGGCTAGCAGCGCGGGCCAGCGGGAGAGGGCGTAGTACCCCTGGGCCACCACGCTGGCTTCGGTGATGACCGACTCAGCCAAAGGAGCGAGCATGGCCGCGGCAAAATGGGCGGCGCTGCTTTCTGGGGCGGTGGCCGGGGCTGCTTCCACCAGGTGCACCCGATGGCCGTCTTCAAGCAGGCTGGCAGCCAACAGGCGCCCCATGAGGCCGGCCCCGAGGATGAGGACGGGATCCGGCTGGGCCGTCCGGGGCGTGGGCGAGGGCTTGGTCTGAGGAGAGCTGCTGGGAAGGGTCATTGGCGGTCAGTGGAGTCAGAAGCTGCAGGTAGGACTCCGCAGCAGGCCAGCAGCCTGGGCCTACCTAGAAAGATCCCGCAGGACATCCACGAAGTGATAAGGGGGCAAGGGAGGACTCCAGTCCAATTGCCAGTGGGGGTGCTCCGCCAGCCAGGTTTGGGTGAGCTGGGCGGCAACTTCCCGTTCGGCGGGAGTGAGTAAAAAGTATAGCCGCAGCACTTCTCCTGACTGGGGATCCCCCCTCTGCACAGGCCAGTTAGGGGGCCAGAGCTGCTGCAGCACGGCTAGCTCCTGCTGTTGTTGCTCCTGGGCCTGGCGCTGTTGCAGGTAGGCCTGCTTGCGGGCTAGCAGGTAGGCCGTTCCACTGGGGGCGGGCGGGGGATCCCCAGGAAGCGGGGTGTGAACCCTGCCTTTGAGGCAATACTCAGCCCTTCTCCCGAGAGTAGCTAGCGCCTGTTCGTACTCCGCCTGCTGGGTTAACAAGTGGGCTCCCAGCTTTTCGGCCGAGAGAAAACATGTGCCAAAGCGAAGAGGCAGAAGGGGTGTCTGGGCAAACAGCCGGCAGATCACCTCGTCATGGCGCAGAGCCGAACGCAGGAGTACCTCGTCCGAAGCTTGGAGTGCCGCTGGGTTGGGCAGGGGCTCAATAGCGGCGGCAATGCGGCCCCCCGGCGGGGAGAACACCTGCAGTGGCTGCTGCATGCCAGGGGTTTGCTGGATGAATTGGCACAGGGATGCCCCCGGCGTTGGCAAAAACGCATAGGTGTAAAGGATCCCTGCCGGCGGCTCTGGCTGAGCTGACCACAGCATGGTTCAATCAGGCTGGGCTTTTCTTCTCAGCTTAAAGCCGCAGGAGCCAGGACGTTCGCTTGCCAAGCCTCACGCCACCCCTGCTGCCGCTAGGCTAGAGAGGGGGTTCAAGAATCAGCGCACGTAAGTATGACTAGTGGCCTAGACTTCCAGTCCTTGGAAACCTTTCAAAAAGAAGAAATTGAACGCTTGCGGGATCTGCTCCCCGCTTCCTTCCGAGCTTGGATCAAAGTTGTTCCTCACTCGGGAGGCGAGAGGCTGCTGGTTTCTCGCCGCCAGGCTCCCTGGCAGCCCCAGGGCACCATTGCCATTGACTTTCGCCGGTGGCAAGGGATCCCGCAGCCGCACCGAGATCTCCTGTTTTTGCGGGAGGTGGGCTGGCTTAGCTATCGCAACTGGCTGCAGCCAGGGTTTTACCAATTGCTGGCGCTGTTTGGGGGCATTACCACCCTGGTGGAGCTCTCTCTGCAACACCCCTTTTCTGCTCTTCTAGCGGGGGGCATTACGGCCCTCTCCGTTCGACAGATCTGGCAAAGCCTCCATCGCGAGAGCGCCCCTTTCGATGCCGATGAATTTGCCCTGCGCCGCGCCCAGTTCCGCGGCTATACCCGTCAGGAGGCAGCCCGACACTTGGCAGAGGCTCTGGAACAAACCCTGAAGCTGGATCCCTCTGACATCCTGACGGCGCTGCGGCTGCAGCGGCTGAGAACCATTGCCCGCAACCTCACTCCCTCACCGGGGAGCTCCTGAGGTCAGGTGCACCTGGGTGATGGCTACCCGACCGGAGAAGCAGACATCGGTGTCGGTTTGGGGATCGCGAGCGCGCTCTGCGTAGCGCCCCTGGTAGCGGAACCACAGCAACTCCAAGCCTTCTCCCTCTGCTTCCACGGCGTAATCAAGCGGCAGCGGCTGCGTGCAGAGGGGACAGTAAACTCGCTCCGGCAAAGGGGATCCAGGCGGCAGGTGGGGCAAGTTCACGTTCCAAAAGGCGCCTCTAGGTAAGGGTTGCTCCATCAGCTCTGCCAAGATCTCCCGCGTCCACCGCTGCGCTTGCTCCCAATCGATGGGTTGGCTTCCTGCCCGATACTGGGAGATGGCAATTCCCCGGATCCCCCGCAGCGCCGCTTCCCGCACCGCTGCCACCGTGCCGGACAGGTACACATCCGTTCCCAGATTCCCTCCCTCGTTGATGCCAGAAAGCACCCAATCCACGGAAGGGGCAAGCTTAAACAAGGCCACCCGCACACAGTCGGCAGGGGATCCCTCTACAGCAAAGGTGCGCGTGCCACGGGCCCAGGCGCGGAAGGGCCGCCCCGTCGTGACTTGGTGGCTACAGCCGGAAATCGGCTGGTGAGGGGCCACAATCCAGCAGTTTTCCTCGGCAACGAGAGCGCTGAGCGCTAGCCTGAGGTGCGCCAGCCCTGCCGCCTCAATGCCATCGTCGTTGGTTAGCAGTACCTTCATCTAAATTCCTCTGCCGGCAGCTCCTTGGGTTAGCCTAATCGCAAGTCCCTGTTGCAGATGGGTTTGAGGTCAAAGGCAAAGCGGAGCCCGTCTCTCTTTATAAGGCAGATCCCCGGCGTTCCCTTCCCCCAACTGAGGCTTGGCAAGACTCAATGGCTTGAAACTCTGCACCGCTAGCAGGCGTCTACGGGGCTAGGTGCTCTAGACTCTTTTTTGGCAAGTCTCCTCTCCCCCTATGCCTTCTTCCCCTTCCGAAAAACCTGACCGGCAGAGCGTGATTTGGCTGGTGGCTGCTGCAGGGCTGACGGTTTTGCTCTGGCGGTTTCCCGGGGGCAATTACCTCCTCTATCCCTTTACCCTGTTGGCCACCTGGTTTCATGAGATGGGCCACGGGCTGACGGCGCTGCTGTTGGGGGGAGAGTTTCATCGTCTGGAGATCTATCCTGATGGCTCGGGGCTAGCTATCTACAGTGGCGAGCTGTTTTTAGGACGGGTGGGGCGGGCTTTGGTGGCCGCCGCTGGGCCGATGGGTCCGCCGCTGGCTGGGGCTCTGTTCATCCTCGCTTCCCGCCGCCGCAGCACAGCTTGGCTGGGGTTGGTGCTTTTGGGATCCCTGCTGTTGCTCTCGACGCTGCTCTGGGTGCGTTCTCCCTTTGGCCTCTTGCTCCTCCCCGCCATGGGTTTGGGCATCCTGGCGGTAGCTTGCTGGGCTTCCCCTTGGTTGCGGGGCTTTGTCCTGCAATTTCTGGGGGTGCAGGCCTGTGTGAGCACCTATCACCAGGTTGACTATCTCTTTATGGAGGGTGCTGTCATCAACGGGCGGCTGATCCTCTCCGACTCCAGCCAGATAGCCCAAAGCTTATTTTTGCCCTACTGGTTCTGGGGAGGGGTGATGGCGGTGTTTTCTTTGGCTGTGCTGATAAGCAGCTTGCAACTGGCCTTCCGCGACTAGCCAAAAGGGGCAAAGCCGCAATTTTGGCAGTGATTGCTATCACCCAAAAATCCGTTGCCCATCACTGCCCGGCCGCAAAAGCCGCCGCTACAGTAAGGGGCGTGAGGAGTGTGGGAGCGGACAATGTGGAGAGATGTCATTGGCCTGGCTTTGGCGGCCATGCTGCTATCTGTGAGCAAAACGTTGGCAGACACTCTGGGCCAAGACCCATCCCTGGGCCAGATCCAGCCAGCCAGCCCTGCTGCTAGCCTGTCCCGCTAGAGGGGGTGCCCAAGCCGTTGTTGCGTTGCCATTTTGTGCAACACTCATCCTAAGAGTCGTTGAAGACACCGTCCGACGGGTGGGAGCAGTAGGCTTGGGATCCCCGATGCGCATAGCTCTGTTTACAGAGACGTTCTTGCCCAAGGTGGATGGCATTGTTACCCGGCTTTGCCATACGGTGCGCCACCTAACGGCCCGCGGCAACTCGGTGCTGATTGTTGCCCCTCAGGGAGCACCCAGGCGGTTTGCGCGGGCACGGGTTTACGGGATCCCCGGCTTCCCCTTGCCCTTGTACCCAGAGTTGAAGCTGGCTGCTCCTGGCCCGGCCATTGGCAGGCTGCTTAGCCGTTTTCGACCGGATGTCATCCACGTGGTCAACCCAGCGGTTTTGGGGCTGGGGGGCCTCTACTACAGTCAGACTATGAGGATCCCCCTGGTGGCCTCCTACCACACCCATTTGCCAAAGTACCTGAAGCACTATGGGCTGGGCTTTCTGGAGGGGGTTTTGTGGAGCCTCCTCAGGCTGGGGCACAATTTGGCGCGGCTCAACCTCTGTACCTCGACGGCCATGATGCAGGAGCTCACTGCCCACGGCATCGAGCGAGTTCACCTGTGGCAGCGAGGAGTGGATACGGAGCTCTTCCATCCCCAGGCCGCCAGTCCAGAGATGCGGGCCCGCCTTAGCGCAGGGCAGCCAGAGCGGCCGCTGTTGCTCTACGTGGGTCGGCTCTCCGCAGAAAAAGAGGTGGGGCGGATCCGGGTGCTCCTGGAGCAGATCCCGCAGGCGCGTCTGGCTATTGTCGGGGATGGACCGGAGCGGCGATCCCTGGAACAGCATTTTGCTGGCTATGACGTGGTGTTTACGGGCTACTTGCAGGGGCAAGAGCTGGCGGCGGCCTTTGCTTCTGCCGATCTATTTGTGTTTCCCTCCCGCACCGAGACGTTGGGGTTGGTTTTGTTAGAGGCCATGGCTGCCGGCTGTCCGGTGATCGCCCCCCGCTGCGGCGGCATTACCGATGTGGTGGACAGCGGCCGCAACGGCTTTCTCTTCGATCCCGACTCCGACAGCGACTTTGTTCAGGCCACACGGCAACTGCTGGAGAGGGCCGACCAGCGGCAACTTTTCCGGCAACAGGCCCGCCAGGAGGCCGAGCGCTGGAGCTGGTCCGCAGCCACGCAGCAGCTAGAGGAGTACTACCGCGCTGTCATCGCTGAGACAAGACGTAGTCTGCAGAAATGACGTTCCAAAACACCTGGGCCAGATCAGGCAGAGAGTGGCCGATCCCCTTCAATGGCCCGCACTTGCTCGACAAAGAACTCCTCTAGAGACTGCCGTTGCCAATGCACATCGGTTACCACCGCCCCCGCCTGGTTTAGGAGATTGAGCAGCTCCGGCAGGGATCCGCTCCATTCTCCCGACCAATGGGATCCTTGGATGGAGAAGTGCTCAAGGCAGTCGCGGAACTGCTCTATGGCGCCGCCGTGCCCTTGCACGCGGTAGCTCTTGCTCTGGCCCAGCAGCTCGTCCAATGTTCCCTGCTGCACCAACTTGCCGCCGACCATGAGGCCAATGCGGTTGCAGATCACCTCCACATCCCCCAGGATGTGGCTGTTGAAGAATACCGTTTTGCCCTGCTGCTTGAGAGACAGGATGATCTCCCGCATCTGGTAGCGGCCCATGGGATCCAGACCCGACATCGGCTCATCCAGAAACACCAGCTCTGGGTCGTTGATCAGGGCTTGGGCCATGCCCGTGCGCTGCAGCATGCCCTTGGAGTAGGTGCGCATTGGCTTCTTGCGGGCTGTATCCATAGAAAGCCCCACCAGCTCCAGCAGCTGCGGGATCCGCTCCTTGAGGAGGCTGTCCGAGAGGCGAAACACCTTGCCAGCAAAATGGAGAAACTCCCAAGCGGTCAGGTAGTCGTAAAAATAGGGGTTCTCCGGCAGGTAGCCTACCCGCTGCTTGATGGAGCGATCCCCCAGGGGTTTGCCCAAGAGCGTGCCCCTGCCGCTGGTGGGCTCGACAATGCCCAGCAGACACTTGATCGTGGTGGTTTTGCCAGCTCCGTTGGGCCCTAGTAGCCCAAAGGTTTCACCGCGGGCCACGGTTAGCGAAAAATCCTTAAGAGGGGTGACCACCTTGGTTAGCCAAAAGCCGGTGCGGTAGGTTTTGCTTAGGCCGGCAACGGCAATGGCTGGCTCGGGCTGGGCGACAGCTGCTCCTGGGGAGGTGACAACCGTCTCGCTCATCGGGAAAAGCTGGAGTTGAGAAAAAGGCTAGCCCGCTATCCAGTCTACGCTCTACTCCCGCCTCGGCTGCAGTTTTCCTTAGAAAGGCGTCTTGACCTTCTTGGGTTGTTTAACCTTCAGCTCGCGAATCCGTTTCAACATCCTCTGGAAGTAGTCTGCGAGGAAGTCCTCGAGGGAGGTCAGGGAAGCCAGTTCAATGCCTAGGGCTTCGCACACCGGTGTCATGTCAGCGTGCATCGGCTCTCCGGCGGCAATCACCTCCACAAACGCCAGCCGGTCGGCAATGTTCCAGCTCCACTGAAAGAACTGAGCTACCTTGCGCGCTCCCCGCAACAGGCCCAGGGGTATGGTCCTGACCTTGGCCTTTTTGCCAGAAAGCTGCTCGCACAGGGCAATGACCTCTTGGGAAGTCCAAGCCTTCGGCCCCACCAAGGGAAAGATCTGTCGCTTGGCTGCTTCGAGGCTGAGGGCCCGCACCGCGAACCGGGCTGCGTCTAGGGTGTCGAGGTAGGCCGTGGGAACGCTCTCGCTGGTTACCCAAACGATTTGCTCTTCCAAAATGGGGATGGCGTACTGGCCAATCAGCCCCTGCATGAAGCCCGCCAGGCGAAAAATGGTGTAGGGCATCTGGGATCCGACCAGATACTTCTCAATGTGGTGCTTAAAGTTCATCAGGGGCACATTGGGGTATTCGTGCTGAGCACCCATGATGGAGAAAAAGATAAAGTGCCCCACTTGGGCGGCCCGAGCGGCGTTGATTAAAGCGACCTTGCCATCCCAATCCACCTGGCGAGTGGTGAGCGTGTCGGTTGGTCGTACGCTGGCACAGTCAATCACCGCCTCAACACCCTCCATGGCCTCTCGGAGCGTGCTTGGCTGCAGCAGGTTCCCCACTTTGAGGTGGGCCCCCCATTCGCTTAGGAAAGCAGCCTTAGCCGGGTTTCGCACCAGACAGGTGACTTGATGGCCCTCCTCAATAGCCCGCCGCACTACCTGACGGCCCAGGGTTCCCGTTGCCCCGACAACCAGCACATTCATAAAGTTATCATTTCTTAACCTTGGCCTTAGTTTATCAGACTGAGATAGCTCCCAACACACCCCCTCAAGGCCTACGGCCCGCTAGCGCGATTGGCCTACGGCCCGCTAACGCGATTGGCCTACGGCCCGCTAACGCGATTGGCCTACGGCCCGCTAACGCGATT
>NZ_JANSJL010000066.1:0-7598 GCF_047502745.1 Synechococcus sp. F70.1 | reverse complement strand
GGCCTACGGCCCGCTAACGCGATCAGCTCAGCCATTGGCTGCCGAGGAGCCGGCTAGCTCGTTCATGCGTTGTGCCAAGGCAAAGTCCAGCTCCGTAATGCCCCCGGCGTCGTGGGTGGTGAGATCCACCCGCACGCGGTTGTACACATTGGTCCATTCGGGATGGTGGCCCATGCTCTCAGCCACCAAGGCCACACTGCTCATCCAGCCAAAGGCTTCGACAAAGGAGCGAAACTGAAATTGGCGGTGCAGCTTTCCCTCCCGCAAGGACCAGCCCGGCAGGCTTTCCAGCTTGGCTTGGATCTCTGCTTCGCTCAGCTTGACAGGTCTGGACATGGGCGTTCCCCCCACTCGTTGCCACCGCTTTCATCAAAAAGGGAACTGAGAACAAGGCCTGGCTTACTTACAAAACTTCATAACCTTCTGGATCAGCTGTGCTGGCGCCGCCGAGGGGCTTATACAGCCAGTAGCCTTGCACGCTAAAGTGGGCCTGCTTGTAAAAGTTGAGGGCAGCCTGGTTGTGGCGATAAACCTGCAGGGTGATGGCTGCCAACTGCTGCTGGGATCCCCAGCGTTCCACCTGTTGCATCAAGGCCCTGCCCAGCCCTCGCCGGCGGTGAGCAGGATCCACCCAGAGCAAGAAGACGTAGGCTACCCGCCGATAGGTGGCTTGATCGGTAGAGATGCCGGCCCAAACACCGCCCACTGGCTCCCCTGTTTCTTCTTTCAAGATCCACCAGCAGGGGGTACGCGGGGGGTCAAAGAGGCGATCTAGCGTCTTCTCCAGGTGATCCCAGTGCTTCTGCTCGGGGAAAGATTCCTGCAAAGTGGCCTGCAGTCCCCGCCGCACCCAGGGTCGATCCCAGGCAGAGCCAATGCGCCAACGGTAGCCGGCAGGCAAAGGGATCCCAGTTTCAGACATAGGCAGGCATCCAGCAACCAGAAAGAGCTACAGGAGGGGCTTCCTCTATCGGTGCAGGCTGGGCCATATCTTGGGGTAGAAACGAGCGGATGCTCACCACCACCAGAGTAAACAGGAATACCAGTAGGATCAGGGCGGGAAGGACGTACTGCCGCAAGAGATCCATAGGCTGAGGGTGCTAGACTACAGACTATTTTGCAGCGCCTGGCCCCTGTCTTTCAGGACCCAATTCCCCCAGCCTACTTTGCAAGACTGGCGCGCCTGCAGAAGAAGCGATCCCCTATCCTCGCACCTGCAACAGCTCGCGGCGATGGCTGGGTAGTCGCCAGCACATCTCCAGCCAGCTCTTCAGCTCCTCCGGTTGGCTGGCAAGGCTCATTTCCACCAACAAAATGGCAGCTCGATCGCTAGCTCCTCTGGCTCCCAGCTGAATAAGGGCGGACAGGCTGTCTTCCCGCCAGTAGACGGATACCCCCTGCCGGATTAGAGCCTGGGCTGCCAGCGCGATACAGGAGGTTGGCACCTGGATCTCTCGCCGCTCGTAATCGAGAGGAGGCAGCATGAATGGCAACCCAAATCTTTATCATGTTTTAATCTTCTTCTCTTTTCGCCGGCTTATCCTGAGTCTTTGCAAACTGTGAAGTGAACTTTTGCGAACTTTTCGAGATTCAGGGACATCAGCGCTCCTGCTTTCTCGTCCTTCTGCAACTTGCCCGAGGCTAGGAAAGCCGGGCAGAAAGCTTAAAAGATGGCGAAAGCTCCTGCCTCCCTCTGAAGGCGGTGGCAACAATACTGGCAAGGGCAGGAGGGAGGCAGCTGCTAATGGAAAGGTGGCCAAGGCAGGTAAGCCGCTGGCTGCCCCAGCTTACTCTGGCGGGAGCGGTGTTGATCCTGGTGGCAGCGGGCAGGCCGCTGCGCTTGGTGGGCAACGGCGAGAACATGGTGCTGTTTACCTGGGGAGGGGGGGTGAGCCCGACGCCCCTACAGCCAGGCCTGCACTGGGTACCGCCCTTTGTCTCGCGCACGGTCACCTTCGATGTGAAAACCCAAGCTCTGACCTGGAAAGACAACGACCCGACCGCCTACGCACCGCGGCTGGTGGCCCTTTCTCAGGATGGGCAGCAGATTGCGGCTGAGGCGACGCTGCAGTTTCGCATTGTGGACGCCCCCAAGGTCTATACGCAACTGGGGGAGAACTACCTGGATCGCATCGCTCCCATTGTCCGCTCGGTCATCCTCAACGAGACCAGCGGCTTTTCCGCCCAGGCTCTGTATTCCACGGAGCGCCCAGTGCTCCAGGGGCAAATCCGGGAACGGGTGGCCCTTTTGCTCAAGGAATATGGCATCGAGGTTTTGGATTTTCTGCTGCGAGACATAGACTTCGACCCCGATTTTGTAGCGGCTATCGAAGCAAAGACCATCGCCGAAAACGAACTGGTGAAAAAACAATTTGAGATCGAGCAGGCGCGTCAGGAGGCCCGCGCCATCATTTCTCAAGCCGAGGCAGAAGCCGGTCAACTGCAAGCCAAAGCCGAGGCCCTCACCCGAAATCCCCAGTACCTGGAGGTAGTGAAGGCTGCCGTGCTGGGATCCCGCCTAGAGACGCTGGTTACCAAGTAGCCGTGCCGTCAGCCCCAATCTGGGAACAGGAGCAACTGCCGTGTATCCGACAGAGGAAGTGCCCCCGCGCCAGAGGCGTTGGTTAGCTGGAGCAGCAATCGCTCTCCTAGCGGCCCTGGGAATGGTTCGCGCCTGCCTGTACGTCACCCCGCCTGGCCACGCCACCGTGGTGTTCAATACCTTTTCCGGGTTGCAAAAGGGGCGGGTGGAGCTGCCGGGGGTGATGTTCCGGATCCCGGGGATCGAGACGCCGATTACCTACACCGTGCTCACCCGCGTTTGGGAGTTTACCAACGACCCCAACTCCCCCAATGCCATCAGCAACGCTATTGCAGTTAACACTGCCGATGGGCAAGCCTTTACCGTCGACGTGGCTATTGCCCTCCGGCCCAACATCGCCACCCTGGACGAGCTGCACGCCACCATCGGCGAGAACTATCTTTCAACAGTGGTGGTGCCGTTGGTGCGCTCCAAAATCCGCGATATCTCCGCCTCTTTCGAGTCTGAGGATTTTTACCGCAAAAGCCAGCGCATGGCCATCGAGCAGCAGGCCCTGGACTTGATCCGCCAAGAGATGCCCACCGTCAACCGCAACGGCCAGACCTTGCCCTTGATAGAGGTAGAAGGCCTCTTCCTAGGCCATGCCGATTTCCCCCAGGCCCTGCGGGACTCCATTGAGCGCAAACAGGTGGCCTCGATTACTGCGCAGACGGCAGCGGTGCGGGCGCAGATCCAAGAAAAAGAAACGGAGCGGTTGTTGATCTTGGCGGCGGCAAACCAGCGGGCCATTGAGCTGAAAGGGAAGGCGGCAGCGAAAAACGCCCAACTAGCGGATCTGCTGTTTTACGAGAAGCTGCAAGAGCGCATCCAAAACCCGACCGACTCCCTTCCCCCCTTGCGCATCATCCGCGTTGAGGGGGAGGCCACTGTGTTCCTCAATGTGGATCCTCACCAGGCAGCTCTGCAACAGGCGCAGTAGTCAAGCTTGGCCCTCCCATCAGAGCTGCCAGGGCAGGTTGAGGCAAGCGGCAGCCTGCTGTGCCTTGGCCACCACAATCACCCCCGCCACAGGGATCCCGGCAGCAGCCAAAGCCTGGTGCGCTGCCTCTACCGTAGAGCCGGTGGTGTAGATGTCATCCAGCAGCAACACCGGCGTAGCCGGAGGGCACTTGAGGGCAAAGGCTCCAGCTAGATTTTGCCGACGCTGCTGGGGGTTAAGCTCGTGTTGGGGCGCCGTGGCCCGCACCCGCACCAGGGCAATGGGCAGGTGGCGAAGACCCGTGCGCTCGCAGAAAGCCTGGCTGATCAAGGCTGCCTGATTGTAGCCCCGCTGTTGCAGCCGCTCCGCATGGAGCGGAATGGGCACCACTGTATAGTCCTGACGAAGCAGGTCAGAACGCCGCTGCCGGCTCTCCAGCCAGCGGGATCCCAGCCATTCCCCCAAGACCGCGCCAATCCGCCGCTGTCCCTGGTATTTCAGGGAATAGAGGGCTCTCCGCAGCGCTCCCCGGTGGATCCCCCAAGCATAAAGCGGCCAGGGCGAGGTGGTGACCGGCCAGGAGTCGAGCCGCTCCGCCTGCAATTGCCTCTGGCAGTCTTGACAAAACACTCCCCTAGCTGGCCGCTGGCAGAGCGGGCAAGGAAGTGCAATCCACCAATCCAGCCAGCCCATGGCTGCTGCAAGGTGCTCCTGTCGGTTTCAGTCTAGAAAAAGAGGAGCTGGAGACCCGACGGTTGACGGCGGGATCCCTGCTTGCTAGGATTAGGTACTGCCAAATAAAGACTAGCCGTCCTGGCCAACCCATGCCCACCATTCAACAGCTAATTCGCAAAGAGCGAAGCATTGCTGTCCGCAAGAGCAAGTCACCCGCTCTGAAAGGGTGTCCGCAGCGGCGGGGAGTTTGCACGCGAGTGTACACAACAACGCCCAAAAAGCCCAACTCAGCCCTGCGGAAGGTGGCACGGGTTCGGCTGACCTCTGGCTTTGAGATTACAGCTTACATTCCCGGCATTGGCCATAACCTGCAAGAGCACTCCGTGGTTCTAGTGCGCGGCGGACGGGTAAAAGACTTACCTGGCGTGCGCTACCACATCATTCGCGGCACCCTTGACGCTGCAGGAGTCAAAGACCGCAAGCAAGGCCGCTCCAAGTATGGCGCAAAACGACCCAAGCCTGGTCAAGCGCCAGCCGCTACAGGCAAGAAGAAATAGTCTTCTTCCGAGACCAGTTTCCTATCCTGCATTACCCCTCTCTAGACAGTCCCACTATGTCTCGCCGTAGCCGTGCCCCTCGTCGTGAAGTGCCCCCAGATCCCAAATACGGGAGCCGTTTGGTGACCATGCTCATGCGCAAGATAATGATGAGGGGCAAGGCGTCTCTAGCTGCCAGGATTCTCTACGAGGCTCTTGACCTTGTGAGGGAGCGCACTGGCCAGGAGCCGCTGGCCGTTCTGGAAAATGCCGTGCGCAACGTCACCCCTCTGGTGGAGGTCAAAGCGCGGCGCGTGGGTGGGGCCACCTATCAAGTACCCGTGGAGGTGAGGCCAGAGCGAGGTACCTCGCTGGCGCTGCGTTGGCTAGTCACCTTTGCCCGCACTCGCTCAGGCCGTACTATGTCAGCCAAGTTGGCCAACGAGATCATCGATGCAGCCAACGAAACCGGCGGTGCCATCCGTCGGCGAGAGGAAGTCCATCGTATGGCTGAGGCCAACAAAGCATTTGCTCACTACCGCTACTGAGCTTGTCTGGCCAAGTAAGGAGGCAGTGGTTGCTATCCCTCTCCATAGCCTAGGAGAGGCGTAGGATCTGGAGAAAAGTCGGCAAAAGAGATTAAAATTGTAAAGGTTTTTTAGTTTGCCTAGGTCGCAGGGCGACGAGGATTGGGAGGTTAACGTGGCGCGCACAGTTCCCCTAGAGCGAGTCCGCAATATCGGCATCGCAGCTCACATCGATGCCGGCAAGACCACGACGACGGAGCGGATTCTTTTTTATTCGGGCCTGGTGCATAAGATGGGCGAGGTTCACGAGGGAACCACGGTAACCGACTGGATGGAACAGGAACGGGAACGGGGTATCACCATCACGGCTGCAGCCATCACCACCCGCTGGACAAAGCGGGATCCGGAAAACCCCTCCCAGCCTCTTGCCGGTGCGCCAGAGTACACCATCAACATCATCGATACACCCGGCCACGTGGACTTCACCATTGAGGTGGAGCGCTCCATGCGGGTGCTGGACGGCGTGATTGCTGTCTTTGACTCCGTAGCAGGCGTGCAGCCGCAGTCAGAGACGGTCTGGCGCCAAGCCAATCGCTACAACGTGCCCCGCATTGCTTTTGTTAACAAAATGGATCGCATGGGGGCCAATTTCCTCAAGGTTTGCAACCAGATCCGGGAGCGCCTTAAAGCCAATGCCGTTCCCATTCAATTGCCTGTTGGGGCAGAGGAAGAATTCCGCGGCATCGTTGATCTGGTGCGCAGGCGGGCCTACATCTACATGGATGAGCTTGGCAAGGACATTCGCTCCGAGCCGATCCCAGAGGAAATGAAGGATCTGGCAGCGGAGTACCGGGCCAAGCTGGTGGAAGCTGTGGCTGAAGTCGATGAAACCCTGATGGAAAAGTATTTTGCCGAGGAGGACTTGAGCGAAGCAGATTTAATACTAGGTCTGCGCAAGGGCACCATCAGCGGTCAAATTGTGCCGATGCTCTGTGGCTCTGCCTTTAAGAACAAGGGCATCCAGATGCTTCTGGATGCAGTGGTGGATTACCTCCCCTCTCCCATCGACATTCCAGCCATCAAGGGCATACTGCCGGATGGCACAGAGGTGTCACGCAAGGCCAGCGACGAGGAGCCTTTCTCCGCCCTTGCCTTTAAGCTGATGAGCGACAAGTATGGAGATCTCACCTTTATTCGCGTCTACTCCGGCGTTCTGACCAAGGGCACTTACGTGCTCAACTCTACCAAAAACAAGAAAGAGCGCATCTCGCGACTGGTGGTGCTCAAGGCAGATGAGCGTCTGGATGTAGATGAGCTGCGGGCAGGGGATCTGGGAGCGGTGCTGGGCCTGAAGGACACCACCACCGGCGACACCCTCTGCGACGAAAATGCTCCGGTGATCCTAGAATCCCTCTACATCCCCGAGCCGGTCATCTCCGTGGCCATTGAGCCCAAAACCAAGGCGGATGTTGACAAGCTCTCGAGGGCGCTGCAGGCCCTGGCCAAGGAAGATCCCACCTTCCGCGTCTCGGTGGATCCAGAAACCAACCAAACCATTATCTCCGGCATGGGCGAGCTCCACCTGGAGATTCTGGTAGACCGAATGCTGCGGGAGTTCAACGTGGAGGCCAACGTCGGCAACCCGCAGGTGGCCTACCGCGAAACCATCCGCAAGGCCGTCAGCCGTGTGGAAGGGAAGTTTATCCGCCAAACCGGCGGCCGCGGCCAGTATGGCCACGTGGTGATTGATTTGGAGCCGGCAGAGCCAGGTACAGGCTTCGAGTTTATCTCAAAAATTGTGGGTGGGGTCATTCCTAAGGAATACATTCCACCGGCTGAGCAAGGGATCCGCGAAGCCTGCGAGTCTGGCGTACTGGCTGGCTATCCGCTGATCGATATCCGCGTCACCCTGGTGGACGGCTCCTTCCACGAGGTGGACTCTAGCGAGATGGCCTTTAAGATTGCCGGTTCAATGGCTCTCAAGGAAGCCGCTCGCAGAGCCAACCCCGTACTCTTGGAGCCTGTGATGAAGGTGGAGGTGGAAGTGCCCGAAGCCTTTGTCGGGGATGTTATTGGGGATATCAACGCCCGCCGCGGCCAGCTGGAGGGGATGACTACCGAAGGTGGCACTTCCAAGGTCACCGCCAAGGTTCCCTTGGCAGAGATGTTTGGCTATGCCACCGACATCCGCTCCAAGACGCAAGGGCGGGGTATCTTTACGATGGAGTTTAGCCACTACGAGGAAGTTCCTCGCAATATCGCGGAAGCCATCATTGCCAAAAGCAACTGAAAAAGGAAGTGAGGATTCATGGCACGCCCTAAGTTCGAACGCACCAAAC
>NZ_JANSJL010000065.1:0-1740 GCF_047502745.1 Synechococcus sp. F70.1 | reverse complement strand
GGCGCAGCTCCACCGTGTTGGGCTTGGCTGCCATCCACTCGCCCAAGGGGCTCTTAGAACGAGTTTCTGGGGCAAAGGTGCTCGACCCGCAAGGCCGACCTTGACAGCGCAAAGGTCGGGTCTCCGTTGCAGTGTCCTCACAGGTTGGGCTGCTGGTGCTGGCGATGAGGGTGCCCCTCCGGGTTTGGGTAAACGTTCTGGTTGTGCCACAGTCGATTTGGCCGATGACCTCATCGCAACTGGCCGGCGTCCAAGGCCCCCAGTCGTAGTTGCAGGTCTGCCGGCAGTCGACCGTCTGGGATTGCGTCTCGGTGTAGCTGGTTCCGCAAACTGTGCAGTTGCGGCTGCGAGTTTGGGTGACTCTGGTGCCACCGTTGGCCACCGTACACTCAGGAGTCCATTCAGACCAAGCACCGCAGGTCCTCGGAGGTTGGCAGGTAACCTCTCGAGGTGGTGGTGGCTGGCCTGGGCAGCCATCAGGCAACCTTGCTGTTTGGATAATGGTTTCAGGCTGACAGATATTGGTCGGGCAGGGGGGATACCAGATGGGCTCGCAGGTCTGGCAATGCGCCTGGTAAGGCCGCTCAGGAGCCACCCGAGGATCCGGCTGGCATGGCTTGTTGACTGGCTGCAAGGGCTTGAGGTAGCGCAGGTCGTAGTTTTCCAGAGGATGCCCATCTCCCTGGGTTGTAAGGCGGACAAAAGCATTGCCATCGTTCTCGTAAGCTTGGATCTCCACTAGGTAGGGAGAAGGCCGCCCAGGGTCTGCACATTGCAGCTCCAGCCGGAAGCTCACCCGGTTGTCGCCATCCCGCCACGCCTCGACGCCAACAGCATCGTTTTCTGGGTCTCCGTCTTGTGTCGTGTTCAGAAAGGTGTCGCCTTCGTTGCGGAGAAAACCTTGAAAGAAGGGTGTTGGCTCGCCTTCTCCAAGCCTATAGGCAGGGTTCCTGCGGATGATGATCCGGCCTCCATCGTTGGTGTTGAGGTTGTAGGTGGCAACCCCAGGCCAACGGGGGTACAGCTCCCCGACCCAGCGCACCACGAAAAAGTCGTTGCCCCAGCTGTTGCCACTTCCCAATGATCCTCCTCTACGCCGCCAGCAGGAGCGCCAGAAGCCTATGTTGCCCCTGCCTACTATGTCTGGAGCATCAGCGGGAGATTGAGACGTATCCGGCTCACTGCATCTTGGCATCCACAAAAAGTCAGCCTTGGGAAGAGTGGGTTGATCATTCCACCGATCATCCCTCAAAGGCCAGCCACCCCAGGGCCAGAGGAAGGGGGAGTTGGTGTTCTGATAATTCTGGTTGCCAAACAGGTAGTAGAACCCACCCCAAACCGGCAGATTGGTACCGCGGACCCAGCGGGCAAAACTATTATTTGGATTTGGAGGATTTCCTGGACTACCTGGCCGCCAGCCGGAAACCCGGCCATCTTCATCTGTTTCCAAAGCGTCCCGAATGCAGGCCCACCACCGTGAGGCTCGCTCGTCGTATGGAGTGTTCCAATCACCTGAGGGATCGCACCTTGGTCCTCTCTGGTCTTCTTCTATCATGAAGGATTCCCCTGGAACGCCAAGCCTCCGATGCTGAACAGGATAGGTTGGATCCGGCCAGCGCACCGCCCGCAGGTAGGGCAGGTTGCGATCTTGAGCCTCTAGGGGCAGAGGGCCCACAGTCCCGTTCGTGGCAAACCCTGTGTCGCGTTCGTACTGGTCTCTCGGGCTAGTCAGCCAGCCGT
>NZ_JANSJL010000064.1:28471-30257 GCF_047502745.1 Synechococcus sp. F70.1 | reverse complement strand
CTTTCCTGTGGATCCTGGCGGGGCTGTTGGGGGTAGCCTACATTGGCTATCGCCTTGTCTTTGGAAATCCGCCTAAGTACCCGCCCGAAACCTAAGGGACTAGGATCAAAAGGGACACTGGGCTTTCCTCTAGTCCTCGACTTACCAGACAATTTGCTACTTCGTGGCACAATGGGTAACCTCGCCAACGCACCTTCTGCCTTGACGTGGATTGGCTAAGCCAGTAGACTTGCAGGCACATTTCTTGCTGGTAGGCACTTTGCCTAGGCTAAAGTTGGTTCCGTCTTTAGCCTGTGTGCTCATCAAGAGCTACTAAGGAGTAACTACCGTTAGCTCGACGGGAAGTGGCGCCTGTGGAGATCCCTCTAGTGGGGTAGTGGAGGTGAACTCTGCTGCTAGCTATGGGTCGTGGAAGCAGGAAGAAAGCCTCAACCTGGAGCAAAAGTCCGCTTTTGTCCAGCGTTGTATCTTTCAGAGTGGCAACCGCACCATGGTAACCGTCCCTCTGATCTCAGCCCTGAACATCGACTACCGGCCTTTGCAGGAGTTGTTGTCGGCGGGAGCCTGGCGGGAGGCGGATCGCCTAAGTCTGCAACTATTGTGTCGCGCAGCAGGAGAGGGGGCAGTGCGGCGGGGCTGGCTGTATTTTTCCGAGGTGAGCCGGATCCCGGCAGAGGATCTGCGCACCATCGATCGCCTTTGGCGGGCAGCTTCCGGAGATCGCTTTGGCTACTCGGTGCAGCGGCAGCTATGGCTGGGGGTAAATCGCAATTGGGAGCGCTTTTGGTCGCTCATCGGCTGGAAGCAAGGCTACCACTGGACCCGCTACCCTGACGAGTTTACCTGGGATCTGTCTGCGCCCAAGGGCCACCTGCCCCTTTCCAACCAACTGCGGGGGGTGCGGGTGTTGGAGGAGTTACTCACCCACAGGGCTTGGGAAGAATCTTAAGTTGGATTGACCTGTGACCGAGCACCTACAACTAGCCCAATTTCCTAATTTACCTGTCGACCTAGCCCAGGCCTGTGAGCAGGCCATCCAGGCCACACAGCTGGCCATACAAGCAGGGTATCGCCGCCTGCTCATCGAGATCCTCGCTCCGGAGATTAAGCCAGAAGTCTTGGCTCGTCCGTTCTTGCAGTTGCTCCAGCCACCGGCCTTGGTGTTGTTTAGTGATGCCGGCGGAGCAGCGCTGGCCCAGCGGGAGTGGGGATCCCTGCCCGAAGGAGTGGAACTGCAGAGCCTGACGGCCCGTACCCAGCCCACCCCAGAACAGAGCCTTCTCTTCGTCATGCCCGCCGTCTACAACTTGGATCAGGTGGAGCGGGTTTGCCAGGCGGTCAGCAGCGGGGATCCCAAGCCCGTTGTTCTCCTCAACCCGCAGCTCCAGGATGCGGCCACGGTGGGAGTGGGGTTAGCCGGTCGGCGGCTGCGCCAACGCTTCCTGAGTACCTTTGAGACCAGCTACTACCTGCGCTCGCTGGCGGAAGGGGCGCTGTTTCGCGCCTATCCGGATCCCTGGAGCGTGTGGCAGCAGGAGGAGACCGGCCTCTACAGCGTCCTCCAAACCTTTAGAGCCCGGCCCAGTGGCGAAGAAGTGGCCGAGCTGTTCCAGGCTCGCCGAAAAGGAGTTCCCTGGTGGAGCTGGCGGCGCTGGTTGGGATTCTCCTAATCTCTGCCGGGAACGAAGTTAAGATGAATCGGCAGGAGGAGACGAGTAGCCCCTAGCTCTAGCCAAAGCGGCAATCTGGGAACAACGATGCCTCTTGACAACCTGCGCGGACTCTA
>NZ_JANSJL010000064.1:1776-28371 GCF_047502745.1 Synechococcus sp. F70.1 | reverse complement strand
GCCAAAGCGGCAATCTGGGAACAACGATGCCTCTTGACAACCTGCGCGGACTCTATCAACAAGTTATTCTCGAGCGCTACAAAAAGCCTCGCAACTTTGGCAGGGTAAATCCAGTTCATCGCCACCAACGTGGCCACAACCCCTCCTGTGGCGACACTATTGATCTCACTTTGCAACTGGATCCCAACCAGGAGCGGATCGTCGATATCAAATTCGAGGGAGAAGGTTGTGCTATTGCTATGGCTTCCGCCGATTTGATGGCTGATGCTGTGCGGGGGCGTACCATCCCCGAAGCTCTACAGTTGGTGGAGCGCTTCCAGGCCATGATGCGGGGCGGCGAAGAGTTTCCTCGGGAGTATCGCTCCCTCAATGCCATGAAGGGAGTCGCCCAGTTCCCAGTGCGCATCAAGTGTGCCAACCTGGCTTGGCATGCTCTCAAACATGCGCTGCAATCCCCTGCAACCGATGACTCTGTAGAGGAGCCAGGTTTTGTTAGCAACGAAAGCATTGACTGAATCCTCATGGCTCAAACGGATAAATCTTAACTTGCAATGAGACCTTAGCTGCCCCAAGAGCACAGAAGGAGGCAACTAGAACTGCTCAAAGTTGAAAGCAAGGCTGCTCGGATCGGAAAAAGAGCCGGAACTTTGACTGGATAAAATGTAGAGGAAACAGGCTGGCTAGCGCGGAAGGGCTGTGAGCCTCTATCTAAAGGGGATTTTGCGATGAGAGCCATTCTAGTAGCAGCCGCAATTGGTTTAACCGGGATCCCTGGGCTAGTCTCTTTGCCGGTGAAGGCGCAGGCCCTTTTCGAGTTGGGAACCTACCGCCTTGATCAGGGGACCATTATCCCCGTCGGCAGCCTCAGCAGCGAAGGACCGCAGTACTTTTATCCAGACACCATCTATCCTCTGGAGGTGGCTGTTACTCAGAACATTTTCGACAGCCAGGGGCGTTTAGTAATCCCAGCCGGCAGTCGCGTTTTCGGACAAATGGAGCCAGCCCCCGGTGGATCCCGCTTTGTGGCCACCTCCATTGTCCTTGGCGGTCGCACCTATAGCCTGCGGGCTTCTTCCAGTGTCCTTCCCGACGAGAAGGATCCCCGGCAGTACACACCTAGGGCCATTGCTGAAGATGCGGCTATCGGGGCAGCCGCTGGCGTGCTGCTGGGGGCCCTCACAGGCAACCTCTCGCCAGGTAACGTTCTGGGGGGCGCGGTAGCTGGAGTGGTGGTGGGCAATGTTACCGCTCCCCGGGTGGTGGTGCTGCGTCCTGGTCAGTCTTTTTATTTGACCTTAGAAGCTCCGCTGGCTTTGTAGGATTGGTGGACGTTGCTTCATCTAGCCAGCTAGGGGATCCCTCTAGCCCAGTGGTAGGGGGAAGCTAAAGGCAGCGCAAGCCCCGGCATTTACGCCCAGCGCTCTGCCCCAATGGAGGAACCTCAGACTATGGCAGCAGAACCCAAGTCCACCCCTGCCCTGCACGTTACTGAGCACATCTTTACCGCTGGCGGAGAGCCCTTCCCCTACAAGGCCTTGGCTGGCTGGCAAAGGCTCTTCCGCCGAGAAAAGCCCGTAGCAGAGATCTTCCACGTCGCCTATTTGCAGCAGGACTCTGACCCCCAACACCGCCCTCTTACCTTCGTTTTCAATGGAGGGCCAGGGGCCGCCTCTGCCTATCTGCACATGGGATCCCTGGGGCCAAAACGCATCCGCTTTGGGCCCAACGGCAGTCTGCCGCCCTCGCCGGTGCAACTGGTGGATAACGCCGAAAGTTGGCTGCCCTTTACCGACCTAGTTTTTGTTGATCCAGTAGGAACCGGCTTTAGCCGCGCCCTCACCGAAGACTCCCAATCCTCCAAAGCGTCTCAGGAAGCGGCGGCAACCTCTGCCCCCAAGCCTGCTCAGCCGCAGGACAAGGAGGAGCCTCCCAAAGAAGCGCCCTTCTGGGATGTGGAGCGGGATCTCCAGTCCTTGGGCGAGTTTATCCAGGGCTTCCTCTCGCGCCACAAACGCTGGCTCTCTCCGATTTTTATCGCTGGTGAGAGCTACGGGGGGTTCCGGGTAGCACGGCTGGCCAAGGAGCTGCAGTCCAAGTTTGGCGTGGGCCTCTCAGGGGCGATTCTCATTTCGCCAGCGCTTGAGTTTGGGTTGCTGGAGACCAACGACTACAACCTCAGCACCTGGGCCATGCTTTTCCCTTCCTATGTAGCCACGGCGGCCCATCATGGGCGATGTGGCTGGGGGGAGGATTTGCAGATCCTCCTGCCCAAAGCGGAAAACTTTGCCCGGCAACGTCTGTTGCCTCTTCTGGCCATGGGGGAGGCGATGCCGGAGGCAGAGCGGCAGGCTATCTACGCCGAGATGGCGGCAGGGATCGGCCTGTCGGCGGAGTATGTGGCCCACAAAGGGGGGCGGATCGACCCGGCTAGCTTTGCCCGTGAGCTGTTGCGCTCCCAGCGGCTGGTGTTGGGGCTTTACGACGCTTCTGTAACCACCGTGGATCCCTTTCCGGATCGACCCACCTTCGAGGGATCCGATCCCACCCTGGATGGGATAGATCGCCTGTTTACTGCTGCCATCAACAGTCACCTGCGGGAGACCTTGCAGGTGGAGACGGAGCTAACTTACCACCTCCTCAACCTGGAGGTGTTCAAGTCGTGGCGCTTTACTCCCAAGGGGGAGCTGAAGCAGGGCTTCATTGGCGCCATGGACGAGCTGCGCAGCAGCATGGCCCTCAACCCCCACATGCAGGTGAGCATCCATCACGGCTTTTACGATTTGGTTACGCCCTACTTTGCCTCCAACCACTTGGTGGATTTGATGAAGTTGGATCCCCGCCTCAAGGCCAACCTCCGCTTGCGCCACTACCGCGGCGGCCACATGTTTTACACCTGGGATCCCTCGCGGGCTGAGTGGTTTGCTGAGATGCGCGAGTTCTACCGCCAGGCCACCGCTAGCCTTTCAAGATAGACCGCTACCCCAGGCTTCCTACTCCCGCAGCCAACGAGTGGTGCCATCTTTTTGATCGATGAGGGTAATCCCCAAGGCCTTTAGCTGCTCTCGAATCCGATCCGCCTCGGCAAAGTTCTTTGCCCTGCGGGCTGCCGTGCGTTGGGCCACCAGCTCCTCAATCTGCGCATCTTCAAGAGGTGGAAGCTTGGCCAGTTCTCCCTTGGCAACGCCTTTCTCAGATCCCTGCGCAGTGCCAGGCTGGGTCCAGCAGAAGCCTAGGGTGGCCAGGATCTCCAGCAGAGCGGCGCCTTTTTGCCTTAGCACCTGCGGCTCCAGGTGGGTGCAGCCCTCATGGGTCAACAGGTTGTGCTCGCGGATAAGTTCCTTGGCCAGTTCAAAAGCAAGAGCCAGTGCCCCAGGGGTGCCAAAGTCATCGTCCATGGCCTCCTGGAAGGCTTGCATGGCCTCGGCAGCAGGGGAGGCCGTCTCCCCTTGGCAGAACTGCTGGGCGCAGTGGATCCCTTTCTCGAGGGTTTCCCAGCCGCGGCTAGCCGCCTGCATTCCAGCCTCGGTGAGGTCAATCGGGCTGCGGTAGTGGGTCTGCAACAGGAACAGCCGCAGGGCCATGGGGTGGTAGAGGGCAAGAGCCTGGCGCAGGGTGGTAAAGTTGCCCAACGATTTGGACATCTTCTCGCCGTTGACATTGACAAAGCCGTTGTGCAGCCAGTACTTGGCTAGCGGCTTGCCAGTAATCGGCTCTGATTGGGCCAGCTCGTTCTCGTGGTGGGGAAAGATGAGGTCTGCACCGCCAGCGTGGATGTCGATGTGATCCCCCAGGTTTTCCCGCACCATGGCAGAGCATTCGATGTGCCACCCTGGCCGCCCCCAGCCCCAAGGGGACTCAAACCCCGGCTCCGAGGGGGGAGCCGCTTTCCAAAGGGCAAAATCGAAGGGATCCCGTTTGCCGGCTCCTTCCTCTCCTACCCGGCCACTGGCCCCTGCCTCCAGCTCCTCCAGCTTGCAACCGGAGAGCTGACCGTAATCCGGGAATTTACGGACGGCGTAGTAGACGTCATAGCCTGAGATTCTCTCCTGGCAAGCCCGCACTCGATAGGCAAAGCCCTTGAGCTCCAGGGACTGGATTAGCTCAAAGATTGCCGGCAGGGAGCGAGTTACCCGGGGGTAGAGATCGGCCCGCTTGATGTTGAGGCGATCCATGTCCTGGAAATACTCGGCGATGAAGCGTTCTGCCACCGCCTGCATCGACTCGCCCCGCTCCAGCGCCCGCTTGAGGATCTTGTCGTCCACATCGGTAAAGTTCTGCACATACTTGACCCGGTAACCGCGCCACTCTAGGTAGCGGCGCACTGTATCCCACACCACATAGGTGCGCGCATGGCCCAGGTGGCAGAGGTCGTAAACCGTAACGCCGCAGACATACATCCGCACCAAAGGCTTCTCCCCAGGGGGCGTTTCCGCGGCAGACAGGGGCTGAAATACTTCTTTGCGCCGGGTCAAGGTGTTATAGACAACCAAAGCCATGGAAAGTCCCAGTTTGTAGTTGTAGTTTCAGATACAGCAAAGTGGGCTCTGTTTCCAAGAAGCGCTTTCCTCCTCCCTTGGATGAGGCTAGGCAAAATCGAAAGGGGTAGAAGGCTGGAATCATTGCAGGACAAGCATCTTAGCGGAGATTACCTGTGAAGACTTGTCTAGATTTACTAACTACGGTAACCTAACCTGAGTACAAAGCTTCGTTACATTGGCTTGAGCCTTGCCGCTTGCAAAGGCAGCTCATTGCCAGGGGCCTATTGCCTTGTTTTTGGCTTCTTCTCTTGCACTCTAGCCGTTGGTGTGAGGATGCCTCCAAAATCGACGCTCTCCAATTCCCAGAGGGAGGAGCTAGACATCCCGAGGGCTTTCTCTCCAGCCGAGGATTGGTTAGAGACCCCGCCAGCTCCGGATCCCTCTGTGGAAGGAGGCAGGGTGCTCTCCGCTCTATCCAGGCAGTGGTGGCCTGGGCTAGCCCTTTCTCTCAGCTTAGCTGGCCTGGTGTGGCTCCTGAAGCGGGAGGCGGATCCCGAGGCAGAGGCCTGGCAAGAGTCGCTGCCAAGTTCCTCTCAGGAGCCAGCCTCTCCAGAGACAGGGGCTCCCTCGCGAGGGCATCCAGGCTGGGCCACCAGTCTTCTGCTGATGTTGGGCTTGGCAGGGGCCGCTAGTCTGCAGCAACGCCAGCTTTCTCGTCACCCTTGGGGAGCGAAGCTGGCCGAGCCGATCCCACCCTCCGTGTATACCCTGTCTAGTGCCCTGCAGCAGAACTACGAGCTGAAAAAAGCCCAACTGCGGCAAGCCTTCGAGGCTGGCCAGATCTCAACGGGGGAAGGGCCTAGAGGCATTCTCGAGCATGAGGTGCAACCGGGAGAGACCCTCTGGCGCTTGAGCCAGATGTACCAGCTCGATGCTGCCGCCATTACGGTCTCCAATCGCATTCAAGCGAGTACACCGCTGCAGCCAGGGCAAAAGTTGCTCATCCCCAGCCAGCCGGGGTTGATCTACACCGTCAAGCAGGGAGACACCCTGGAAGACATTGCCAAGCGCTATGGGGTTCCGCAGCAGCGGATCATCGAGGCTACTCCCTTGGATCGGCCCGAGTATCTGCGCATTGGTCAACGGCTGCTCATCCCTGGCGATGTGGGCGAGCTGATCCGGCGCGAGAAGGAGATGATCGCTGCCCAGAAGGCCCGCGAAGAGAAAGCCCAGCGCCAAGCTGCAGAACAGGCTCGACTCCAGGCCGAGGAGCGACGCCGCGCCCAGCAGGGGCGATCCCTGACCCACACGGTGGAAGCTGGTGACACCATCGAGCGGATTGCTGCTCGCTATAGGGTAACCCAGCGGTCGATCATCCAGGCCAACAACCTGCACAATCCCCATTGGCTGCGCATCGGCCAACGCCTGACGATTCCGGCCCCTGGCAGGCAGCTCCCCCTCCCCACCCCCGTGCACCCAGCCTGGCGACAGCCCCAAGCTCGGCCAGCGCTGGCAGCTCCGCCTCCCGTGGCCCGCAGCAGGGGCTTTATCTGGCCAGTCCCAGGGCAGGTCACCTCTGGCTTTGGCTACCGTCGCGGTCGCTTCCACTCGGGGATCGATATTGCCGGCCCGATAGGAACCCCGGTTGTGGCCGTTCAGGAGGGGGTTGTGATCTTTGCCGGCAATGCCGGCGATGGCTATGGCAATTACGTGGATATTCGCCATCCCAACGGGATCGTTACCCGCTACGCCCACGGCCACCAGATCTACGTGTCCAAGGGCCAGTACGTGCAGCAGGGCCAGGTGATCATGAGCCGGGGCAACACGGGCCACAGCACAGGGCCTCACCTGCACTTTGAAGTCCGCCCCGGGGGGGGCGCGCCTGTGGATCCCTTGCTTTACCTACCCTGATCCCAGCGGGGCTAGCTGAGAACAACCACTCCGGGTATAAATTGCTAGCCTAAAAGAGCAAGCTCCCAACCTCTAAGAACAGGCCGATGCAGTGGGCAAACGCACTCTCCCAGCTTCCTTCCCTGGAAGCGGCTCTGCAGCAGGTGGTGGAGGAAGCCAAGGCTAAACTTCAGGCAGCTCAGCTCAAGAGTGCCTTGACGCGGCAGGTGCAGGTGGTGGGATCCGGCAGCTTGCCAGGATTGCTCACGGGCTACCTTCCCCCCCAGCCGCTGCGGCCCAACTTAGGGATCCTGTTTGTGTCAGCAGCCTTTGCCAGCGAGTACCTTCGCGTGCTGCCCTTATTGTCTGACTTGCTCGAGGTGGACGTTTTAGTTGGCTGCTCGGGTAGCGGCATTGTTGGCGGCGGTCAGGAAATTGAAGAAGGGCCGGCGGTGTCGCTCTCTTTGGCGGTGCTGCCGGATGTGGCGTTGCACCCCTTTCATCTGCGCGGGGATCAACTGCCAGACTTGGATGCCCCGCCTTCAGCCTGGATTGAGCAGGTAGGAGTTGCGCCCCAGGCCCAGCCCCACTTCTTGCTCTTAGCCGATGGATTTTCCTCCCGCATCTCCGAGCTGGTGCAGGGTTTGGATTTTGCCTATCCCGGAGCTGTCAAGGTGGGGGGATTGGCCAGTGGTGGCCGCGGTCCTCGGGGCAATGCTTTGTTTTTGCTGGATGCACGTACCTCCGCCCCCCGGCGGGAGTTGTATCGAGAAGGAACCGTGGGGCTAGCTCTCTCCGGCAACGTGGTGCTGGATGCAGTGGTAGCCCAGGGGTGCCGTCCCATTGGGGATCCCTTGCGCGTTACCGAAGCAGAGGGCAATGTCATCCTCAGCTTGGAAGGACGACCTCCCCTAGCGGTTCTGCAGGATTTGGTGGAACGGCTGAGCCCAGCGGATCGCCAGTTGGCTCGCCACGCTCTCTTCATTGGCCTGCTGATGGATGAGTTTAAGTTGGATCCAACGCCGGGGGATTTTCTCATTCGCGTGATTCTCGGCGTGGATCCGCGGGTGGGAGCCATAGCCATTGGGGATCGGGTGCGCTCCGGCCAGACCGTGCAGTTTCATCTGCGAGATGCCCAGACCTCGGCAGAGGACTTGCGGTCGGCTCTCAGGCGCTATTGCCTTGAGCGCAACTTGGGGCAAGACCCTGCCCTAAGCCCGCAGCCCTGGGGGGCGCTGATGTTCGCCTGTTTGGGGCGAGGCAAGGGGCTGTATGGCGTCCCCAACTTTGACTCGCAGCAGTTTCGAGAAATCCTGGGAGAAGTGCCGCTAGGAGGCTTTTTTTGCAATGGGGAGATTGGCCCCGTGGGGGGATCCACCTTCTTACACGGCTACACCTCCTGCTTCGGCATTTTCCGGCCCGCCCGCTAGCTTGTCTCCAGGTGCCCACCAACCGGAGGCCAGAGGCAGCATTCTATTGGGTTGAAAAGCTCTGGCCTCTAGCCGTGCTTGCCGGCTGCAATGGCCGTAGAATGCCAGTAAACTTTGAGTTGTAAAGCTTCGATTCTTTGTTAGCGACTTTAACAAAACGTTTTATCCGCAGTTCGGGCTGCAATCCTCTATGGCTCGCATACTCATCATTGAGGACGATCCTTCAGTCCTAGATATTCTGCGCATCAATCTGGAGTTGGCGGGCTACGAAGTTGTCAAGGCTACGGATGGGGTTCGGGGTCAGGCGCTGGCTTTGCAAACTCTCCCCGATCTCATCATTCTCGACCTGATGCTACCCCAAGTAGATGGACTGACAGTTTGCCAACGGCTGCGGCGGGAGGAGCGCACCAGCGATATTCCCATTTTGATGCTGACTGCCCTTGGCCAGACTCGGGACAAGATCGAGGGCTTCAACGCCGGTGCCGACGACTACCTGACCAAGCCCTTTGAGGTACAGGAGCTGCTGGTGCGGGTACGGGCTCTGTTGCGCCGCGCCGACCGGATCCCGCAAACGGCCAAGCACGGCGAGATCCTCACCTATGGCCCCCTGACGTTGGTGCCGGAGCGGTTTGAGGCGGTGTGGTTTGGCAAAACCGTTAAGCTCACCCACCTCGAATTTGACCTGCTCCACTGCCTCTTGCAGCGCCACGGCCAGACAGTCTCCCCCAGCGAAATCCTCAAGGAGGTATGGGGCTACGATCCCGACGATGACATTGAAACCATCCGTGTCCATATCCGCCACCTGCGCACCAAGCTGGAGCCGGATCCCCGCCACCCCCAGTACATCAAAACTGTCTATGGCGCAGGCTATTGCCTGGAGTTGCCCAACATCGCTGAGCCCCTTCCGCCTCAGCCGGAGCTGGCAAAAGACTCCCCCTCCACGTGAAAACCCCCTGCAGGAGCAGAGGGTAGGCAAGCGCTGCTTGACCCGCCAATGAAAATCATTAGCTTACTCACGGATTTTGGTCTTCAGGATCCCTACGTGGGCATTCTCAAGGGGGTGATTTGGGGGATTGCACCCCAGGTGCAGTTTATCGACCTCAGCCACGAAATCCCGCCCCAGGACGTGGCAGCAGCCCGTTTTGCCCTGATGACGGCTTACCCCTATCTGCCTCCAGGCAGCATTCACCTGGCGGTCGTGGATCCGGGGGTGGGAACTCGGCGGCGGGCAGTGGCCATCCAAACCCAGACTGGCTACCTGGTGGGCCCCGACAACGGCCTTTTTAGCGGCATTTTGGAGCAATCTCCGCCTCTAGCTGCTGTGGAACTCACCCGGTCTCAGTACTGGCGCACTCCCTCTCCCAGCCGCACCTTCCACGGGCGGGACATTTTTGCCCCTGTGGCTGCCCATCTGGCCAACGGGATCCCTTTGGCAGAGCTGGGGGATCCTCTAGACGTGGCCGAGCTGGTTCGCTGGAGCTGGCCGCCACCGCAGCTGGAGAACAATGGCTGCCGGGGGGTCATCCAGGCTATCGACCACTTTGGCAATGGCATCACCAACCTGCCGGGTCAGTGGGTGGAGGGACGGCACTGGAGAGCCTGGATCAAAGGCATCGCCATCCGCTCTGCAGCCACCTTTGCCGAGGGAAGCGAAGGCGAGCTACTGGCTTTGGTGGGCAGCGCCGGCTGGGTGGAGATTGTGCAAAGCCAAGGCAACGCCAGCCGCAGCGTCGACTTCAAGGTAGGGGAGGAAGTGCGCTTGGAGTGGCTTGGCTAGCTTCCTCGCCGCCAACTTCCTGGGAGAGGGAAGGCCCGGCAGGTTGGCTTTCGACCGTCCCAGCCTCTGGCGCAGTTACCCCTCCTTAACAACCTGAGCGGCTTCGGCCTTGGGCAGGGTATGGCCAAGTGCTGAGCGGTGGCCTCAAGGTGGAAGCGCTCCGGATTAGCTCCCGGCACCCACCCTTGAACAGTGTAGGCTTCGCCGCTTTCCAAGACCTGCAGTGGCGTGGGGAGAACGCCTCCCTGCGTCAGCCAAACAATCGCTTGGATCCCGCTTCTTTAGAGAAGAGAAGTCGGAAAAGGTGCTGCCCTCAAGTGGGATCCAGATCCACTTCCATCCTCCAAGACCGCCGTTTTAGGGATCCCCTTACCTCCCTGACTGTAAAATCTGCCGCAAGCGCTCTAAGGCCCGTTGGTTCTCCTCAGAACTACCCACTGTCAGGCGTAGCCCGCCGCCGCTACAGCGCACATAGGTTCCTAGCTCCTGCCAGGCCCGCTGCAACTCTTGGGGGTCCCAGCCGGCTACCCGAAAGTAGAGAAAGTTGGCTTGGCTAGGCCACACCCGCACCCCCGGTAGCTCTTGCAAAGCATGGTAAAGGGCTTCCCGCTCCTGACGAATGAGGGCCACATCCGCCAAAAGCTCGTCGGCATGCTCTAAGGCAAGCTGAGCAGCCCACTGGGAAATGGCTGAGAGGTTGTAGGGTAGGCGGATGGCCTCTAGCACCTGGATGAGCTGAGGATGGCCAATGGCATAGCCCACTCGGTGAGCTGCCAGGCGAAAGGCTTTGGAGAAGGTGCGTAGGATAACCCAGTTGGGGTGCTCTGCCAACTTGGGCAGGGCTGTGTGCTGGCTGAACTCGAAATAGGCTTCATCCAGGATGACCAGGACTTCCTCGGGTAGCCCCTCCACCCACTCCCACTCAGCCGCCGTTAGACCATTGCCGGTGGGGGAATTGGGATCCACCAAACACACCACACGCACCCGCTGCTCTGTCATGGCCTCTTGGCACTGCTTTAGATCTAGGGCAAAGGTCTCGGGGTGGCGGGGCACGCGCACCACCGGGATCCCCAGGCTCTCCGCCAGGATGGCGTACATGGAGAAGGTGGGCTCTGGCACCAAAATGCCGCCCCTGTCGCCCAGGCAGGTGGCAATCAAGAGGGATCGGATGAGCTCGTCGGAGCCGTTGCCCACGCTAATCTGTTCAGGAGCCGCCCCTGCATAGGCTGCAATGGCCTGCTTGAGGCGCCGATGCTGGGCATCGGGATAGCGGTTGCTTAGTATCTTCTCTTCCCAGAGGAGGGAGAGTTTTTGCTTAAAGCCCACCGGCCAATCCCAAGGAAACTCGTTGGCATCCAGCTTGTCGGCCGTCAAGGGCGGCACGGCAGCGTAGGGCTGCAGCTGAAGCAAATCTGGGCGCAGATACCGCAAGGCACATCTCCCTGACGGGGCAGGGTACCTATGGTAGCAGGGCTGACCTCCTTGCCAAAGTAGGCTAGAGTGTTCCCAATGGGTACGGGGCTGACGGGGCTCGAACCCGCAACTTCCGCCGTGACAGGGCGGTGCTCTAACCAATTGAACTACAGCCCCAGGAGCTGCGAATACTCATTCTGAACCTAAGTAAGGGTGGTTGTCAATCATGGTACCTAGTCTGGCGGCCCAGGCCGCGACGCTGGTGGAGGAAGCCCCGCAGAACGGGATCCCGGCCGCAGCGATGCAGCGGGTAACGGCGGTGCTTACCCAGGTGGCTCAGCATCTGGATCACCTACAGTACACCATCCTGCGCTACCCCGATGGCGGTTGGATAACGGCACGAGTGGAGGAAAACTCTCCAGGAAGGGAGCCCATCAGCCATCTTTGGATCCCAGCTTTTGGCCATCTGGAAGATGCCCAGGCGACGCTGGCAGAGCTGCGGGAGCAGGCACCGGAGCTGGAGGCGGCCTCTTTCAAGGTTTTGGAGCTGTTGTTCCTGTCCCTGGGGTTTTCCCACGCCGAGGGCATTGTCTTTTATGACCAAGCGGGGGATCGGCGGCAAGGGAAAGCCGTCAATTGCCGGCTTTTAACAGAACAGATCAACCAGGCCCTGCGCCAAGTCATTCCTCCCCCTCTTGCCTGAGGCAGAACGTCAGTTCAAGATGGCTCCCTGGCGGCGGGCAAACTTACGCAACTTCTCATCCATTTGGGCTCCCCGCAGATCGGCTTTGGAGAAGTTGGTGAAGCGCTTGCCCTTTTCCTCAGACTGATGCAGCAGCGAGGCCCTGCTGCCTACAGACCAGAGCACGGAGCTGGCCACCGCCGCCGCGATCCCGGCTGCTCCCAAGGCGTAAGCCACGTTGCGCGTGGTGAGATGGACAAGCAAAAACCCCAGGCCCGCCGATCCCAGAAGTCCTCCCAGGCCTGCTAGGATCCCGCCCAGGGTCTTGGCCGAGCCCAGAAGCCGGCTCAAAAAGCGCAGCCAGCGGGGCTGAGGGGTGTTGAAGCGAACCCCCCGCAGATCGGCTCCCTGCAGGTTGGCTCCCGAGAAATCGGCCCCCCGCAGATCGGCGCGGCGCAAATCATAGCCGGCCAAGTTCCGGTTAGCAAAGGACTTGCCCCGCAGATCCGCTCCAGCCAAAGACGGGATCCGCGGAGGGGTAGCCGGCTTCATGCGCCCGCTGCCGGCAATGCGGCTAGTCAGACCCACGTGGGTAGAGCCGGTAGGAATGGATCCTGGAGGCAGTAGGCCCCCCGCTTCGGGCTGAGGGAGTGGCTTAGGCGAAAACCCATCAGTTCGAGGTAGAGGAGGAGAGGTTAAAGGTCGCCTGGCCCAATGGTTTGAGATCAGCGAGGGGCTGGAAGGGGCAGCCAGGGGAGAGTTGGGCAAGAGGATTGGCTGGGGGGTGGAGCCGATTCCTTGTAGAGCCCGCAGCACCTCGGTAGCCGTGGCAAAGCGCTGGCTGATGGCCGGCTGCAGCATACGGCGCAAAATGGCGTCGAACTCAGGGCTGAGCTGCAGGCGATCCGACCAATCCCACTGGCCTGTGTTGTGGTTGTAGAACTTGGCCGGCGACTCCAGCGTCATCAAATTGAGGCAGGTAGCAGCCAGCGCGTAGAGATCGCTAGCGGGGCCTACTGCCTGGCCAGCCATCTGCTCCGGCGGAGAAAAGCCCGGGGAGCGGATGGCCGTTCCCTCCTCCGACACCTTGTGGCCGGGCCCAAGCTGCTTCACGGCCCCAAAGTCAATGAGCACCAGGCGGCCATCTTCCTTGCGGCGAATGAGGTTGGCCGGCTTGATATCGCGGTGGACAGTGTTGTGGCTGTGGACATAGCTGAGGATGAGCAGCACCTCCTGCATCACTTGCCGGGCTTGTTCTTCGGAAAAAGGCCCGTTACGCCGCACCTCCTGGGCAAGGGTGATTCCCTCGATAAACTCCTGCACCAAGTAAAACTTGCCGCCTTCCTGGAAGTGGGCATAGAGCGTGGGGATTTGCGAATGCTCCCCCAGGCGCTCCAACACCTCGGCTTCGCGGTTAAACAGCTCCTCCGCCAGCTTGGCCAGTTGGGGCGAATTTTCCACTGGGCGCAACTGCTTGATCACCCGCCAGGGCTTGGAGGGCATGTCCTCATCTCGAGCTAGGAAAGTAGCGCCAAATCCCCCCTGTCCCAAGCGCTTGAAGGCCCGGTAGCGATTGCGCAGCAGCAGCGGCTGTCCACAGGCAGCACAGGTGGAGGCATCCGGCGGATTTTCTGGCTGCGGACAGTTTGGGTTGAGGCAGTAGCAGCTCAACATTTAGCGCGCTACCGGCTAACGCCTAGAGAACCAAGAGAGGAAAGCTAGGTAGGCAAGCGCGTTTAGGCTAGACCCAAGAGAAATCTGGCGCATCTAGCTCAACTAGGCTGATTCTATGCGTTTGCCTACTTGCGGTCCATCGGCGAAATCGCTTAGATTTTGCTGCTTTCAACTGCCCCAGAGCTAGAAAACCTAGAATGGAGAATATTGATCAATGCAGTCACCCTTTGCCTTGGCCATGTCTTCGTCCTTCTCCGGGGCCGCCATCCGGCAGGCTTTTCTAGATTTCTATGCCCAGCGGGGCCATCAAGTGTTGCCCAGCGCCTCCTTGGTGCCGGAGGATCCGACGGTGCTGCTAACCATTGCTGGCATGCTGCCCTTCAAGCCCATCTTCCTAGGGCATCAGGATCCGCCCTACCCACGGGTGACAACTGCCCAGAAATGCGTGCGCACCAACGACATCGAGAACGTGGGACGGACAGCCCGCCACCACACCTTTTTTGAGATGCTGGGCAACTTTAGCTTCGGCGACTACTTCAAAAAAGAGGCCATCACCTGGGCCTGGGAACTGGTGACAGGGGTGTTTGGCCTGCCGCCAGAGCGCCTAGTGGTGAGCGTCTTCCGGGAGGATGAGGAGTCCTTTGCCCTCTGGCGCGATGAGATAGGGATCCCGCCCCAACGCATCCAGCGCAGGGGGGAGGAAGACAACTTCTGGGCTGCCGGCCCCACTGGCCCCTGCGGCCCTTGCTCGGAGATCTACTACGACTTCAAGCCGGAGCTGGGGGATGAGCAGATCGACCTAGGGGACGACTCCCGCTTTCTCGAGATCTACAACCTGGTGTTCATGGAGCTCAACCGGGACAGCGAGGGCCACCTTACCCCCTTGGCCAAGCAAAACATTGACACGGGCCTAGGGCTGGAGCGTCTGGCTCAGGTACTCCAGGGAGTCCCCAACAACTATGAGACGGATTTGCTCTTCCCCATTGTGCAGAAGGCGGCCGAGATCGCCCAGGTGGACTACTTCCAGGCCAGCCCCGAGCAGAAAGTCTCCCTCAGGATTATCGGGGATCACGCGCGGGCGGTGATGCACCTAATTGCCGATGGGGTGATCCCCTCCAACGTGGAGCGGGGCTATGTGCTGCGGCGGCTGATCCGGCGGATGGTGCGCCACGGGCGCCTCTTAGGGATTGGCGAGCCCTTTACCCTGCCGGTGGTGGAGACGGCCATCCAGTTGGCGGAGGCTGCCTATCCTGAGGTGCGGGAGCGGGAGGCGGTGATCAAAGCCGAGCTGCAGCGGGAAGAGGAGCAGTTCCTCAAGACTCTGGAGCGGGGGGAACGGCTGCTGTTTGATCTGTTTGCAGACGTTACAGCCAGTGGCGCGCCAAAGCAGATCTCTGGGGCCGACGCCTTCAAGCTCTTTGACACCTACGGCTTCCCGTTGGAGCTAACCCAAGAAATTGCCCAGGAGCACGGCTTCAGTGTGGATCTGCAGGGCTTTGAGCAAGAGATGGAAAAACAGCGGCAGCGGGCCCGCGCCGCCCACCAAACCCTTGACGTCATGGCCCAGGGATCCCTGGACGAGCTGGCCGAGTTTTTAATCGAGACGGAGTTTCTCGGCTACAGCCAGTCCTCTGCCCGCGGCGTGGTCGAAGCCCTGCTGGTGGAGGGGAAATCCGTGCCCCAAGTGGAGGCGGGGCAAGTGGTGCAGGTGGTTTTGGATCGCACACCTTTTTATGCCGAATCCGGGGGCCAGATTGGGGATCGCGGCTACCTGGCTGGGGACGGAGTATGGGTGCGGGTGGAGGACGTGCAGAAGCGAGGAGATCTGTTTGTCCACTTTGGCCAGGTGGAACGGGGGATCCTGCGGGTGGGGGATCCCGTGCAGGCCCAAATTGACCTGGCCTGTCGGCGGCGCGCCCAGGCCCACCACAGCGCCACCCACCTCCTGCAGGCAGCCCTGAAGAAGGTGGTTGATCCCTCTATTAGCCAAGCCGGATCCCTGGTGGCTTTTGACCGGCTGCGTTTCGACTTTACCCTCTCGCGTCCCCTCACCCCCGAAGAGCTGCAGCAAGTTGAGGATCTGGTCAACACCTGGATTGCCGAGGCCCATCCGGCTCAGGTAGCCATCCTGCCCCTGGCAGAGGCCAAAGCCAGAGGGGCAATCGCCATGTTTGGGGAAAAATACGGTGCCGAGGTGCGGGTGGTCGACTTTCCGGGGGTGTCGATGGAGCTCTGCGGCGGCACCCACGTCAGCAACACCGCCGAGATTGGCCTATTTAAGATCATCTCTGAGACGGGCATAGCTGCCGGGATCCGCCGCATTGAGGCTGTAGCCGGGCCGGCGGTGCTGGAGTACTTGAACGAGCGCGACAGGGTGGTGCGGGAGCTGAGCGCCCAGTTCAAGGCCAAGCCCCAGGAGATCCCAGAGCGCGTTGCCGCTTTGCAGGCGGAGCTAAAGGCCGCCCAGAAGGCCCTTGAGGAGGCCCGCAGCCAGCTGGCCTTGCTCCAGGCAGAGCAGCTCTTGCCCCAGGCTGTAGCCGTGGGCCCTCTGCAGATCTTGGTGGCGGAACTGGGAGCCACTCCCCCAGAGGCGCTGAAAACCGCTGCCGAACACCTACTCCACAAGCTGGGGGAAGGGGCAGTGGTGCTGGGATCGGTGCCCGAAGCGGGCAAGGTGAGCTTTGTAGCGGCTTTTAGCCCGGCTGTCCAGAAACTTGGCCTGAAGGCGGGCTCCTTTATCGGCGAGATTGCCAAGCTCACCGGCGGCGGTGGCGGGGGGCGGCCCAACCTAGCTCAGGCTGGTGGCAAACAGCCGGAGAAACTGGCGCAAGCTCTCCAAGCGGCTCAAGAGCGGCTGCAGGCAGAGCTGTCTTCAAGCTTGGGCAGTTAGGAGCTGCCGCCCTGCCATAATGAAAGCCGGGAATTTTCCGCGCCAGCCATGTCCACTGCCATCGATCTCAGCCAAAAGCGCATCTTGCTGACCGGAGGGAGTGGCTTTTTGGGCAAACATGTCCTGCAACAGTTGTACCTCCTGGGCGTCAAGCCGGAGCAGGTGCGGATCCCACGCTCCCGCACCCAGGATCTACGCCGCTGGGAAGTTTGCCAAGAGGTGGTGCAGGGACAGGATATCGTCATCCACCTGGCGGCCCACGTGGGGGGCATCGGCCTCAACCAGGCCAAGCCAGCAGAACTCTTCTACGACAACCTGATCATGGGATCCCAGCTTATCCATGCTGCCTACCTGGCGGGCGTGGAGAAGTTTGTCTGCGTGGGCACCATCTGTGCCTACCCCAAGTTCACTCCTGTCCCCTTCAAAGAAGAGGATCTCTGGAACGGCTACCCGGAGGAGACCAACGCCCCCTACGGCATTGCCAAGAAAGCCCTGCTGGTGCAACTGCAGGCCTACCGGCAGCAGTACGGCTTCAACGGCATCTACCTCCTGCCGGTCAACCTCTACGGCCCCATGGACAACTTCGATCCCGAAACTTCCCACGTCATCCCCGCTTTGATCCGCAAGGTGCATGAAGCCCAGCAGCGGGGCCAGAACTACGTGGAGGTGTGGGGAGATGGCAGCCCCACGCGCGAGTTTTTCTACGCCGAAGACGCAGCTCGGGGGATCCTTCTAGCCACCCAGCTCTACAACAGCCCCGAGCCCCTGAATTTGGGCACCGGCGAAGAGATCTCCATCCGGGATCTGATTGCCCTCATCTGCGAGCTGATGGGGTTTCAGGGAGAGATTCGCTGGCGAACTGACAAGCCCAATGGCCAGCCCCGCCGCTGCTTAGATGTCTCCAAGGCCCGCGAGAAGATTGGTTTTGTGGCCAAGGTGGGGTTGCGGGAAGGGCTGCAGCGCACCATCGACTGGTACCGCCGTCACGCCTCCCAGGGAGCAACCTAGGCAATGGGCTGGCTCTCCAGCCGTCCATCCTCCATGTGCAGCACCCGGTCAGCAATGTCAAGGATGCGGTTGTCGTGGGTTACCAGCAGGATGGTGCAACCTTGCTCCCGCGCCAACTTCTCCATCAGGGTCACTACCTCGCGGCCCGACTTGCTATCGAGGGAGGCCGTCGGCTCATCCGCTAGCACCAACTTGGGGTGGCTGACGAGGGCGCGGGCAATCGCCACTCGCTGCTTTTGACCCCCTGAAAGCTGTTCCGGGTAGTAGTGGACGCGATCCCCAAGACCCACCGCTGCCAGCATTGTTTCTGCCCGCCGTTGAGCTTCCTGGGGAGACAGGCCGTTGTGCAGCTCCAGGGCCATGCGCACATTCTGGGCTGACGTCAGGGATCGCAGCAGGTTGTGAGCCTGGAAAATATAGCCAATTTTGCGGCGAACCTGGACGAGGGTGCTGGGCTTGGCTCCCCGCAGCTCCTGCCCCAACACCTGCAGGCTGCCCTCTTGCACCGAGCGCAAGGCTCCTAGGAGAGTGAGCAGCGTGGTCTTACCGGAGCCAGAGGGTCCAGTCAACAACACAATCTCCCCCGGGTGCAGGACAAAGTTGATGTCAAAAAGGACTTGCCGGCGCAGGGATCCCTCACCGAAATAGTGATTTAGCCCTTCGACTTTGACCACGGGCTCAGCGGTATTTTGAGTGGAGGTAGGGGCAGTTTGATTGAGAAGGGAAGTCAGCATAGGAAGCTCAGAATCTCAAATTACTAACTAAGGAAGCCACCATTCTGGATTCCTGCTTCAGCAGTTAGAAAATGTCGGCAGGATCAGCAGCCCGCAGCCGCCGCACAGCAATGGCTCCTGAGATAAAGCACATACTCACCGTTAGCCCCAGGACCAACATCGCTCGGTTAAAGGTCATGGCAATGGGCAATAGGGTAGCATTGGCTGTCAAATCGTAAAGCAAAACAGCCAAGGCAAAGGCGGGAATGTAGCCCAAAACAGCCAGCAAAAGGGCCTCCTGAAGCACCACCCCCAACAGGTAGGTGTCAGTGTAGCCCATGGCTTTGAGGGTGGCATACTCCGCTAGGTGATCAGATACATCGGTGTAGAGAATCTGATAGACAATCACAATGCCGACGATAAAGCCCATAGCCACCCCCAGGCCGAAAATAAAGCCGATGGCCGTGCCTTCCTCCCAATAGCTCCGCTCCATGTCAATGAACTCTGCCCGCGAGAGTACTCGCACGTCCTCGGGCAGCAGAGCCCGCATCTGATCCAGCAGCGGCTTGGGATCTACCCCTGGCTGGAGTTGCACCACGCCAATATCCACCAGGCCAGGCTCGCGCTGAGGAAAAATCCGCAGGAAATTGAGGTCACTGGTAAGGATGGTGCCGTCGGCGCCAAAGGTAGCCCCCATCTCAAACAATCCCCCTACCCGCACCCGGCGGTTGCCCACTTCGGTAACGACTTCTTGTCCAGCCTCAAACCATTTGGCAATTGGACCAAACTCGCTGCGGGAGCGGCGGTCAAAGAGCACTACGTCAGCTTTTTTAATCTCCTCCAGCTCGTCGGGGGTTAGCCCTGGCAAATCCACAAGGTCGGCAGAGGGATCCACCCCCACGACAAAAATGCTGCGAGTGCGACGGGTCTCAGGGTTTTTCCAGAGGGCAAAGCTCAAATACACAGGCGAGACAGCTCGCACTCCCTCAAAGCCCAACGCCTGATAGAGCCGCCGCTGCGAAAAGGTGTTCATGGCAATAAGGGCGTTGGACTGGGGACTGACTAGGAAAATCTCCCCTTTGAGGGCAACATGGAAGCGGATGGCACTCTCCAGCAAGCTGTCCTGGAAGCCCAGCTGCATGAACATGAGGATGCAGGCAAAGGTAATGCCTGCTAAAGCCACCAGCAGGCGGATCTTCTCCCGCATCAACTGCAGCCAGGCTAGGGGAATGCGGCGCCCAATAAAGCTGAACAGGCTGGACATCGCCCCCTCTACCCCTCAGCATCAATGGCCACGTTCACCTGCAGGTTGGTCAGGCCGGCCACGCGGGCACTGCTTTCTGGATCCAGGCGGATGTACACTTCCACCACCCGCGCATCTACGTCAGCAGCAGGGTCAGTGTTGAGCACGTCTTTCTTGCCAATTTGCAAGCCTACCCGCTCCACTCGGCCCTGTAGGGTTTCTGGCAGCACGCGGTTGCTGATGGTAGCTCGTTGTCCTGGTCGCACCCGCAGGATGTCGGTTTCGTAAACTTCGGCCACCACCATCATCTGGTCGGTGTTGCCCAGCTCGAGAATCCCTTGGTTAGCAGCGATCACTTCCCCCGGCCGAGTGTGGATTTTCAGCACCTGGCCAGCCCGGGGGGCACGGATGAGGGTGCGCTCCAAGCGGGCTTCCGCCAGTTCCAGGTTGCGGGCCAAAGACTGCAGCTGCACCTGCGCTTGGGCCCGTCTCAACGCCGCTTCAGCAGCTTGCACTTGGGCCTGGGCATTGCGCAGATCCCGCTCGCGGGCAAGGCGCAGTTGGTTGAGGGTGGCCTCGGCAGCTTGTAAGTCCTCCTGGCGCTGTCGCACCACCAGAGCCTTTTGATCGAGTTCCTGCTGCGAAATAGCTCCCTCCTGCCAGAGAGCCTGAAAGCGAGCCAGATTGGCCTCAGCATCGGCTAGCTCCGCCCGAATGCGCTCCACCACGGCTTCCTGGGAGCGGATCTGCAACTGTTGGGGCTCGTCCAGCCGGCTAAGGCGAGTGCGTGCTTCTTCAATTTGAGCCTGGCCAAAGCGGGTCTCAGCCTCTAGACGGACACGGGCCTCTTGCAGTTGGGCGGCAGCGTACTCCCTCTCCGCTAGGCGCTCGCTGTAGCTTTCCAGACGGGCCAATACCTGCCCCGCCACCACCCGCTCCCCTTCGGCTACCAACAGCTCCCCCAGTCGTTCGCCAGGAGGGCCAGCAACACGGATAACGCTCCCCTCCGGCTCCAGACGGCCCAGAGCCCCGACCGAGGTAGCCAACGGCGTTGCCCCGCCTGCTGCCGGAGTTTCGGCTGGCGGCGGCGTTGCTCCTTGGGTAGCTCCTTGTTGGCTCAACCCTAAGGTAGCTAGCGCTGCCCAGCCAACCAGCCCAGCTCCTGGCAGTAACCACAGCAGTTGGGGTCTCATTTTGCCGTCAACTTCAAGCCTACAGCTACCCCTTCATTAAGAAGCTTAAAGCTTTGTGGAAAAGAGTGTCAAGTTCGAAATTGCACTTTAAGCAGCTCTTTTTCCTTAGGCTTTGCTTCCCTGCTGCAGAAGGCGAAAAACTGCTGATATGATCTGCCTTGCAGCAGCTTTGGTTTTAGGTGTGTGCGAGGAGTGAGGCAACGTTGCAATGGTGGAGACAGCGGGGGGAGAAGATCCCGGCATTTCGGTGCAGGCTCCGTCTTCATCTCTACTTGGGCAAAGCTTGGAGCTGTCGAACTCCTCCCTTTCGGCCTATCACTTTGTTGGAATTGGGGGGGTCGGCATGTCTGCTTTGGCCTATATTTTGGCGAAGAAAGGGTTTCGCGTTTCGGGGTCCGATATTGTTGCCAATAACCGCACTCGCCGCTTAGAGGCGTTGGGGGTGCGCGTTATTCAAGGTCACACGGCAGAGGGGTTGATTGGGAATCCCCAGGTGGTCTACTCCAGCGCCATTCGCCCCACCAACCCGGAATTAGCGGCGGCTCTAAACAAGGGACTAAAGGTTTGGCACCGAGCCGATTTACTAGCGGCTTTGTTTAACCATCGCCCAAGCATCGGCGTGGCGGGCACTCACGGCAAAACCACCACCAGCAGCATGATTGGCTACATGCTGCTTGCTGCGGGCTGGGATCCCACCCTAATCATAGGCGGGGAGATGGAGGCGTGGGACGGCAACGCTCGCCTAGGCCAGGGAGAATACCTGGTGGCGGAGGTGGATGAGTCAGACGGATCGCTGGTGCGTCTCTATCCCAAAATTGGCGTGATCACCAATGTTGAGCTAGACCACCCAGATCACTATGCCAATCTGGAGCAGGTCATCCGGGCCTTTCAGCAGTATGGGCAGCAGAGCCAAACCCTAGTGGCCTGCCTGGATTGCCCCAACGTGGCCACCCACCTCAAGGTGGACGTGGGCTACAGCCTGGCCGGACATCCCCAAGCCCAGTACCAAGCGCGGCAGATTGTCTACAAGGGCAATTCCACTGCCGCCGAGATCTGGGAAAGGGGATCCCTGCTGGGTCAGCTACGGCTGCAAGTGCCGGGATCCCACAACCTCAGCAATGCTCTAGCAGCGGTTGCCGTTGGGCGACAGTTGGGCTTGGAGTTTCCGGTAATTGCCTCTGCCCTGGCCGAGTTTCGAGGGGTGCAGCGCCGCTTTGAGGCCAAAGGGGAGGTGGGCGGGGTTACCTTTATCGATGACTATGCTCACCATCCCAGCGAGATTCGCGCTACGCTGCAGGCAGCACGGCTACAACAGCGGCGCGTGGTGGCAGTATTTCAGCCCCATCGCCATAGCCGCTTGGCCGCCCTGTTTCAGGATTTTGCCTGCTGCTTTGAGAATGCAGATGTGGTGGTGATTGTGCCCACCTACGGGGCAGGAGAGCCAGCGTCGGAGCATTCTGACAGCTTGCGGCTGGCCGTGGCGGTGGCGGAACACCATCCCCAGGTGCGCTATGTGTCTTCTTTAGCGCAACTGCCGCAGGTGTTGACCTCCATTTTGCAAGCTGGGGATCTCGCTATCTTTCTGGGTGCAGGCGACCTCAATCAGCAGATAGCGGCTACGATGCGGGCATATGCAGCCCAGGTGGGGGAACAGCTCCAGACTCCTCCGGAGGGAGAATAGCCTGGGCAAAGAACCCACGCTTTCAACATGGCTGCTTCTGAGGTATCAACACTATGACGACAGCTCCGCTGGTGCCTCAGCAGAACAGGTCCTGTGGGCCCGACGCCGCAGGCCATGCTGGTAACGAGGAGCTTCTTCCTGCTGGGCAAGAAGCGCTGCTGTCTGGACGGATTCGCCCAGGGATCCCCCTGGCCCCTCTGACCACTTTGCGGGTGGGGGGCAGGGCGGAGTGGTATTGTGAGCCCGGCAGCAACCTGGAGCTGCGGCAGTGTTTGGCTTGGGCGCGGGCAGAAGGGATCCCTGCCACTCTAGTGGGGGCAGGCAGCAATTTGCTCATCAGTGACGCCGGTTTGCCAGGGCTAGTGATCCACACCCGGCGTTTGCGCGGGCTGCAACTGCTGGAGGGGGGGAGGATCTGGGCCGCTGCCGGAGAACCTTTGGTCAACCTGGCGCGGGCGGCTGCCAAGCAAGGCTGGAGTGGACTGGAGTGGGCGATTGGGATCCCAGGCACGCTGGGGGGAGCAGTGGTGATGAATGCTGGCGCCCACGGGCAGGCCATGGCAGACGTGGTGGTGGAGGTGCAGATTTTGGATGAAGAGCAAGAGCCCTGCCGCTTGAAACCCGCCGACCTGCAATTTGGCTACCGCCGCTCGCGGCTGCAGGACTTGCCCTGGACGGTTATAGGGGCAACATTGCAGTTGATCCCGGGCCAAGATCCAGCCCAGGTGCAGTGGGAAACCCAGCGCCACCTCAACCAGCGCCTAAGCTCTCAGCCCTATCATTTGCCTAGTTGTGGCAGCGTCTTTCGCAACCCCGAAACCTATCCCGCTGGCTGGTTAATTGAGCGAGTGGGTCTAAAGGGCTACCGAATCGGCGGAGCCCAAATCTCCGAGCGCCATGCCAACTTCATCGTCAATTGTGGCCAGGCCAGCGCCAATGACATCTACCGCCTAATTCGTCTAGCCCAGGAAAAAGTCTATCAACAATGGTCGATCCTGCTGGAGCCAGAAGTACGCATTCTGGGATCTTTTGAGGATTCTTCGATAGCTAGTTTTTTCTGACTTAATCTGCTCTTGCTACCCCCTTAACAGTTTACGGGTTAGGGTATGGCTGCTTTGCGTCGATGCCACCATGTGGAGTCCTACTTCAGACTGGTAAACGACGAAAACTTGAAAGAACTCCTTCCCGCTATGGCAGCGGGATCACAGAAGCTATCTCCAAGCTCCATTTTTATAACCCCATTAGGATCCAAGGTACTCGGTGTCCTATTCGTTCCACTAAAGCCTCCGCAACTGCAGGCTGCATTGTCATTTTTTGAGCCGCGGTAAACCACAACCCTTTCATCAGAAAGCTGATGTTATCCCCAAAAGGTAAAATACCACCCCGGAGCTTCTTCTCCATCGGCTCTGTCTTCAACGTTGCACTTCAGGCTTCTTCATGAAAACCCCGATACAATGCCTAGCCCTACACTTGGGAGAATGGCACGGCCTCTTTTTTGACTATCGACCTACTGCCCACGGTGGTTGGGAGCTAGTAGGCCAAAAGCGCAGCCTCATTACCTTTGAGGCTTTGGAGTTGGGCGCGATCCGCCAAACCAATGCCTACTACCCCCTGGAGGGATCCCCTAACCCAACAAGCCGCCAGAGCTGGGTTTACCGAGATTTCTCGCCCGGATTGCGCTTTTTCCCCGATGGCTCCTTTTCTAACGGGCGGCTGCAACTAGCGCCGTTTAGCGACTTTGCCGTTGAGCAAGGCTTTCTCTGGGGAGATCGCAAGGCGCGGCTGGTGCAACAGTGGGATGCCCAGGGCTGCCTGGCGCGGGTGACCGTCATCTTAGAGCGGCGCGGCCAAGCGCTGGATCTGGTTGCCGACTTTCCCTCGGTTACCCAAGCGCAACTGAGCGCAGCCCTGCAAGGAAGATGGCGGGGGATTGCCCAGAGCTTTTCTGCGGTCGATAGCTTGCCCAGCGAAACTGAAGTTCAGTTCTGGGGGGAAACAGAGACTCGGGATCCTCTGCCGGGAGGGCTGTGGGTTGGCGGGCCGGATCCCTTGCCCATCCCTACCCTTCATCGGGATCGCCGCTTTTCCGTCAGCCTAAGCTGGTTTCCAGAAGGGCCGGAGGGCCGCCACCTGCTGCGCCTGGTGCGTGACTACGACGAGCGCGGCGCTTGGCAGCGGGTTACCCTAGTGCGGCTGGAGCGGGATCCTGGGTGAGAAAAGCACAGACCTGGGCAAACACGGTCTCCCGCTCGCAGTCCAAAGTGAGAACGTGGTCGGAGCGCTCCAGCCACTGCAGGCTCTTCTCGGCGGATCCCAGTTCCCGATACAGCCACACCGCTTGGTCGGGATCCACCACCGTATCTTGGCGCGGTTGCAGGATGAGGGTGGGCACTTGAATGCTGGCTACCTCCCCCTTGACCTGCTCGATGAGCTCGAGGGCGCTGCGCACCGCCGTCAGATTGAAGCTGCGAAAATAAGCCACTTTTTCTGCCAAAGCGCGGACATTGCCATCCCGGATCGGCAGGCGGAAGCGTGGGACATCGTCCAAAAGCCAGCCCAGGCTGTTGAGGTACTGCTCCAGGCGAAAGAGGTAGTACCAGCGGTGGCGAATGGCGAAAAACGGTGCCAGCAGCACCAATTTGTGGACAGGATGGGCAAAGGCCAGGTGCAAAGCCAGCAGACAGCCGGTGGAAAAGCCCACCAAGGAAACGCGGGGATACTCCTGCTGCAAAGCCAGATAATGCTCCAAAGCCCGCCCGTACCACTCCGTCCAGCGGGAAGGGGGCATGCGATGGGCCGGGCGGTCATAGCCAGGATAGTTAAACCCCTGCACCGTCAGGCCAGCCGCCAACAGCCGCTCTGCCAGCCACTGCAGCTCGTAGATGCCACCTCCCAACCCGTGCAGCAGCAGGCAGGCGTGCTCCCGTGATCTCCGCCACAGAAAAGGCTCGTTGCTCAGCATTGAAAACCTCGCGTCAAGACAGGACAGGATCCCTTTCTAGCCCAGCGCAATATCGAGCAGCAGCATCAACACAAACCCACTGAGAACGCCAAAGGTGCCCTCCCGCTCCAACCCCTGCCGGTGCGACTCAGGGATGATCTCATCGGAAATGACAAACAACATCGCCCCCGCCGCAAAAGCCATGCCCCAGGGTAGTAGGGGCTGCGCCAGAGAGACCACCGTTGCTCCCAGGATCCCGCCGATGGGCTCCACCAGTCCGGTCAGCAGGGCGATGCCAAAAGCGAACAGCCGCGAGTACCCCTGGCCCACCAGTGACAAAGCCACCACCAGCCCCTCTGGAATGTTCTGCAAGCCGATCCCCAGCGCCAGCGCCAACCCATCGCTGACTTGGCCGGTAGCGAAACCCACTCCCACCGCCAGTCCTTCCGGGAAATTGTGCAGGGCGATGGCAATGATAAAAAGCCAAATCCGTTTCAAATGGGCGCGGTTCTCCCCTTCCACCCCTTTGAAAAAGTGCTCGTGAGGAAAGAGGCGGTGGGCACTCTCCAGGAAGATCGCCCCCAACAACAGGCCCGCCCCCATAATCACCGCCGCCTCGAATTGGGAATGTCCCAGCGCCAGGGCCGCTTCGGTACCCGGCACCAGCAGCGAAAACGAGGTGGCTGCCAACATCACGCCACCCCCAAACCCTAGCAAGATCCCTTGCACCCTCTCCGAGAGTGAGGGAAGAAACAGCGCCAGCAAAGCCCCCAACCCCGTTGCCAAGCCGGCCACAAAGCTAGCCAGGGATCCCGTTGCAATTGGATGCACAGATCACTCTCCCTGAAGGCCCAATGCCTCTCAATTTTCCCCTCGACGACTGAAAAATGGCTCCCCGACTGCTGAGGCGCAGCTTGCGACCTTCTCTGCATGTGTCGTAGGCTGGGGATCTCCGCTTGGGAAATTGTTAACCTGCTAAGCAGAATACAACTAGGTGTCAATGTTTTGCGTCACTCCCAGTAGATTCGTCTTGGTGCTAGGCTCTCTAGAACCGAGCTGCCACCCCTGAGGAAAACGCGCTTCTAGTTAGCGACGACTAAATAAGTGAGGCAGAGATGACAAGAAGAGCAATTACAACGCTTGTGGCTCTAAGCCTAAGCCTGGGAGGAGTTGGCTTGGGGCTAGCCGGCTGCGGTGGAGGCGGAAGCGGTGGGACGATATTGCCCACGCCGACACCTACACCGACACTCACACCGACCCCAACTCCAACACCCACCCCAACCCCGACACCTACGCCGACTCCAACACCCACGCCGGGTGCCCCGACTTTTACCAAGGCATTTAACCCCACCTCGGTGGCTGCTGGCCCCACTGCCAAAACAACCCTGACCTACACGATCACCAACACAGCCGCTCTGCCGCTGACGGGTCTAGCCTTTTCCGATCCCCTGCCTGCCGGCTTGATCGTTGCCACTCCCAACAACCTCAACAACGGCTGTGGCGGGACTCTGGCAGCTGCACCAGGAGCAACTTCCATCTTGCTGGTCAACGGCTCATTGGCAGCCAACGCTAGCTGCACCAT
>NZ_JANSJL010000064.1:0-1676 GCF_047502745.1 Synechococcus sp. F70.1 | reverse complement strand
CAACTTCCATCTTGCTGGTCAACGGCTCATTGGCAGCCAACGCTAGCTGCACCATTAGCCTGGATCTTCAGGTTACAGCCACGACAGCGGGATCCCTGACCAGTCCAGCGGTAGTCCTCAGCAGCAACCAGGCGCCCAATGCCACCGCAGCCGCCATTACCCTGACGGTGACGGTGCCAGCTCCCGCCTTTACCATGGACTTTCTTCCCAACCCGCTTGGCCCAATTGGCCCACGTCCCGTTACCGGGAATGGAACTTTGACGTTTAGAATAACCAACAACGCAGCCATTCCATTGACGGGCTTGGCCTTTAACCACACCTTGCCGGGAGGGCCGCCTCCTTTAACCGTAGGGCCTGGTGCACCTCCTCCCTTACCTGCTTCCTGTGGTGCTGGAGCTAACCTCACAGCCTCGGTGGGTGGGAACACCATTCAATTCACCGGAGGACAAGTAGCCCCAGGACAAACTTGCACAGTGACCATCCCTGTCCAAGTCACATTCGCAGCTACGGACTCAGCCGGCACCTACAACTACACCAACTCCCCGGTGACGTTGAACAGCACTGAGGCTGCCCCTGTTACAGCGGGGCCAGTAACCTGGACAGTTGTAGTGAATTAGTCCTTCAAAAGCAGCTCGGCAATTTGAACGGCGTTGAGGGCCGCACCTTTGCGGATTTGATCCCCGCATAGCCACAGCTCCAGGGCCTTGGGCTCGGAGATGTCCTGGCGGATGCGGCCCACCGCCACTTCATCCTTGCCGGCCACGTCGATGGGCATGGGAAAGCGGTTCTGCTGCCAATCTTCAATGAGCACCACCCCAGGGGCCTGGGCCAGGATTTGCCGGGCTTTTTCCACAGGGAAGGGCTGTTCAAACTCCAGGTTGAGGGCCTCGGCGTGGGTACGTAGCACCGGCACCCGCACACAGGTAGCTGTCAGCCGCAGGTTGGGGGATCCCATAATCTTGCGCGACTCGTTGACCATCTTCATCTCTTCCTGACAGTAGCCGTTCTCCTCCAGGGGGCTGTTGTGGAGGAAGAGGTTGAAGGCGATGGGGTAAGGGAACACCTGGGGCTGCAACGGCTGCCCCTGGAGGTAGGCGCGGGTTTGCTCCTCTAGCTCCACCATGGCGCGGGCCCCGGCCCCACTGGCCGATTGATAGGTAGCAGCCACCACCCGGCGCAGCGGGATGTGGCGATGCAGGGGGTAGATGGCCACGCACATTAGGATGGTGGTGCAGTTGGGGTTGGCAATGATCCCTTGGTGACGGAAGGCTTCCTGGGGGTTGACCTCGGGCACCACCAGCGGGACATCGGGATCCAGACGAAAGGCGCTGGAGTTGTCGATCAGCACCGCTCCTGCCTCGACGATGGTTTTGGCCCAGGTTTTGGAGACACTGGCACCGGCAGAGGCCAACACCAGGTCTAGGCCCCGAAAGGCCGCTTCTGAAACCGGCTCCACTGGGATCCGTTCCCCCTTGAAGGTCAAATAGGTGCCCGCTGAGCGGGGCGAGGCCAACAGCTTCAACTCTGCCACCGGAAAGTGGCGCTCTTCCAGCAGTTTCAGCAGCTCCGCTCCTACTGCTCCTGTGGCCCCCAAGATGGCCACCCGTTGTTGCCGTCCCATGCTTTCTTGTCCTCAGGTTTTCCTCATTCTATGGCTCTCCTCTAGTCCTTGATTC